>CAZKNI010000183.1:0-4267 GCA_964554055.1 uncultured Phycisphaerae bacterium
GACGGCGAAAATCATTCCCCGCGAATAAACTCAAAAACAGAACAAAATATCTGTCGCAGGCACGGACTGAAGAACGTAAGCCGTAAACTGTTGAACGTAAACCGAAAGATTGCTTCGCCCCTTCGGGCTTATTCCTCACAATGACGTTGTTCCGCTCCGTGCAGGCCTTTGCCCGTTTGATGAGATTGTAAGGAATAGGCTTGTCGCTGATAAGCGTCATCGGCGAATAGCTGATGCTTTCTTGAAATTATTTGCTCGGATGTTGCGCTTTTGGGAACTTTGTTTATCTAAAAAGCTATATATATGTCGTCAAATATCTGTGTTGCTAATAGCTGACAGTGTTTCCGTTATGCCCATGTCAACGGGGCATAAGCGGGTACATCGCCCGCATCCTGTGCAGCTTATTACATTGAATTTGTTCGGATAATAATTGAATTTGTGCATAATCCGTTGTCGCCAACGTTCCGCTTGCGTTGGCCTAGGATTGTGCCCCGATGTGTGTAAAGTGAAAATAGGAAATGAGCAGCTGTCCCAGTTTCTTCTGCGAGTTCCCGAGTACGCATCGCCTTCGTCCTGAATGTCAAAGCAATGGCAAGTTGGGCATAAATATGTACAAACGCTGCAGCCTATACATCGCTGAGAAATTTTGTTCCACAATTTGGAATCAAAATTGTTCGGATTAGAAAGCCAAGAGCTTATATGTTCGAGATTGAATTTTTTATCGATATTCGCTAATTTAGCTAATTCCGGTTGAGTTTCAGTTTCGCAGACAAATTGGCTTATATGAGTCAAAAGCTCTTTGCCCTTTTCGGTGATTTCTTCGATTGTCCAGCCTGTTTCATCTTTTAAGGTATGTAGGATGATATCGCTTCCTTTTGTATCGTCCGGGCTATTGCCTAATGATGTGCACATACAAAATTCGTCCGAATTAGTGCATGCGATTGATATAATTATTGTGTTTTTTCTGCGGTCAAACCAAAATTGGTCGTTATAATCCCAATAGAATAATTTGTCATTTATAGCAATGGCATTAGCGTCGCATGGCTTAGCACCAAAAACAATACGTTTAAGGATTTGCGGGCGATTTTCGGATAACTCGATATTTTTTTTGTGTATTTTGTATTTGATTAAACATTCGCTACGTGGAAAGAAAAGCTCTTTTAATGTTCCTTTAGGGAGAATGAGATTAAAATCCATTTCTTTTGCTTGTGAGATTTTTGCGTAATGCGAATAATTATCTTGGCTCGTCGGAGCGAATATTTCGAATCCGACGTTTATCAGGTGAGCTAACAGCTCGTCGAGTTTGTCTTTTAAGATTATTTTAGTCATAGCTTATAATCGTTTCCGTAATATGGGAATCAGATTTATAAAATAAATTCCTGAGAATCATCGTTTTTGAATGAAGCAAGAACAGCTTGCTGATTTTGGTTTAATCCGGCGAAATAGTCAAATCGTTCGCGCACTTCTTGTGCAATGCTGCGATTTATTTTCATTAAAGGAATTTCGACGGGACATGCTCGTTGGCAATTTCCACATTCGGCACATCTGCCTGCAAGATGAAAAGCACGAACAATGTTCCATTCGAAGTTTCCGAGCGTGTGTGCTGAAGGGCATATCCATTGTGGCTGATTGCAGTCAACAATGCATCTGTCACAATAGCACATAGGGCATGCTTGCCTGCATGCGTAACACTTAATACATTTTGCGAATTGCTGTTGCCAATATTCAAAACGCTTTGCTTGGCTAAGATTTTGTATTTCGGCAAGTTCGTTAGCATATTCTTGGGGCATAGGTGTATTCTTGAGATTATCGAGTAATTCGGAAAAGTCGTCTATCGTTTCGCCTTGCAATGTTTTTATATCGTTGTCCGTTATTTGAAATGCCAAAATGATGATTTTATTTACGTCTATTTGTTGCTCGCTAGCTAATATGTTTATTGTTCTGATGCCCGAAGGATTAAGGAAGATAGCTATTTTTTTGTGTTTTGCTAACAGATTTTTTTTGACAAGATACAAAGCGAGATTGTAATCGCATAATCTATCGAGAATTAAGTTGTTTGCTTGTTCAGCGGATTCGATAAAAGCTGGCTGACGTATATTCGGATTGCTGCCTGTTGAGTATCCGATAACAATGTCCACTTTTGCGATTTTTAGATATTCTTTTGCTTTTGTTATGAGTTTATTGTCTTTTGGCATTTTGTTTTTTCCGAATTATTTGTCATTAATCTGTCAAAGAGTGTGCATATTTTTCATTTCGTCGATTAATTTACCGTATTGCTCGAAAGGGCCGAGTTGCTTGAGTTCTCGTGTAAATTCGGTTATCAGTTCCGCAAATTTTTTTCCTTCAGCGGCACTTATCCACGAAAATTTGATACGTTCTTTGGGGATGCCGAGAAAATCCAGCAAAGCGCGAAATATAGCCCAGCGGCGTCTTGCGTGATAATTTCCGCTGATAAAGTGGCAATCTCCGGGATGGCATCCACTGACGAGTATTCCGTCTGCATTTTTCTGTAAAGCTTTCAAGATAAATAATGGGCTGATTCTTCCTGTGCAAGGCAGCCTAATTATTCGTACATTTGGGGGATATTTAAGCCGGCTCGTTCCAGCGAGGTCTGCGCCTGCGTATGTACAATAATTACACACGAAAGCTATTATTTTAGGTTCGAATTGTTCTGCCATCGGCTATTTTCCGAGAATTAAGTTTTTGTCTTTTGTGAGTACGGTTTTCTTTTGTTTAGCGATGAATTTTTTCAGTTTACCGGATATAGCTTTATCATTTAAAGCTATAATTCGAGCAGCTAATATGATAGCGTTTTTAGCGCCTGCAGAGCCAATAGCTGTTGTTGCTACAGGTACGCCCGGGGGCATTTGCGAAATAGCTAACAGAGCGTCGATTCCCGAGAGTGCGCCTGAAGCGACAGGTACGCCTATTACAGGCAAAGTTGTATAGGCGCTTATAACGCCTGGAAGAGCAGCAGACATTCCTGCAATAGCTATTATTGCTTTTATTCCTCTGCCGGCAGCTGACGATGCATAATGTGCAACTTCATCAGGTGTGCGATGTGCAGAGAGAATGCGGACTTCGTACGAGAGGCCCAATTCGTCAAGCAATTTTAACGCTGACTCTATTACGGGTAAATCCGAGTCGCTTCCAAGCACAATTCCGATATCGAGTTTTTTAGTTTTAGCCATTGTGTAAATACTCCCGTTAAATTTTCTCGAATATAAAACGAAATTATAACATTTTCGATTTTATTATGCTATATATAACGTTCATTTGAGTTATTGATTTTGTGAATAAAGATAAAAATCTTGTAGCTTAAGTTATAAATTTATCTGCTTGATGTGTTATTTGGGAATTTTACAAGTTAAAGAAAAAACTTCAACATTAATAATTATTGGCTGTATAATGTGAAAGTTAAATCGAGAGTTAGAAGATGAAAACCGAAAAAAAGAGCGAAAAAATGAATACGTTTAAAAAGCTTTGCCGAATGCATGGCTTGCGCATCACGCCTCAACGTACAATTATCTATAAAGAGCTTATTAGAGCTAAAAATCATCCCTCTGTTGAAATGTTGTATAAAAAAGTACGTAAGAGTTTTCCGAATATATCTTTTGATACGGTTTACAGAACAGCTATATCGTTTGCAGAAATTGGCCTTGTTAGGGTTGTGGAAGGTTGGGGCGATCCTAAACGATTTGATTCTAATATAAGTCCTCATCATCATTTTAGATGTATTAAGTGCAATAAAATCGTCGATTTTAATTATGTTCCTTTTGATGAGCTTGCAGTTCCTGAGCAGTTGCGAAGGCGTTTCGTTATTACCCGGAAACGGGTAATTCTCGAAGGGCTTTGTGAGCAATGTCGAAATAGGAAGGATAAAGAAGGAAGAAAATAAAAATAATGAGCTGTTCAGCTTAAGGGTTTGTTTGCAATAAATATTTAACTCGTTTGGGTCGGAAGGGATGTTTTTACTTTAAAAATATTTGTGCTAAGAAAAGAATTTTGTTGATTAATAGTAATAATTCCTATATAGTAATATATTGGAAAATGTAGTAGGTGCAAATAGCAAAAAGTACTTTTTTACAGGAGAATAAAAATGGCGTATGTAGCAAGAAAAGTTGTTGAACAAGCGGGTGTAAATGTTGATAAACTGATTGAACTTTTGATAAAAAATGCATCAGCGGAACTTACGACCTATTATTATTACACGATTTTACGTGCTAATTTGATAGGTCTTGAGGGTGAGGGATTGAAAGAGATAGCG
>CAZKNI010000184.1:0-4945 GCA_964554055.1 uncultured Phycisphaerae bacterium
ATAAATTCTGATAAAAATAATTTGGCTGTTTTGCTCATTGCCGGAGGCGCGTCATTAGCTGTCCGAAATACCGTCGATGACAAATGGGAAGGGCATTTCGACAGACACAGGTCTTTACGCTCCGAATGGGGTGATTTGGGAGGCGTTTTAGGTAATCCGGGCGTTCATCTCGGAATAGCAGCTTTAGGATATTATTGCGGTGTGAAAGGTGGCGATACAAAACTCTATCATGCCAGTAAAGCTTTGTTTAATGCCCTTATTATAAATGATTTGAGTACGGTAATGCTAAAGCTTGCCGCTTGTACGGATTCGCCAAATGGGGAACATTTCGCTTGGCCGTCGGGACATACAAGCTCGACAGTATGTCTCGCCGCTGTTCTTGACAGATATTATGGCCATAAAGTGGGAATTCCGTTATATCTGATTGCCGGGTTTGTAGGATTCGAGCGGATGGATGACAGAGAACATCACTTTTCCGATATTGTTTTCGGTGCAGCACTCGGATACGTAATAGGAAAAACCGTTGCGGACGGACACAGCCCGGAAGTGTTAGGCGGAACAGTCATTCCTTATATCAGCCCTTACGATGGAAGTTCGGGAATAGCTTGGGTCAAAGAATTTTAAATTTTAGAGACGGACATTTCGATGCCCTCGAAAAAAACAGTTGAACAAGAATATCCCGATATTCAATGTCGCTCGAAACTCGCTAATGTCGAAATTTTGTTTCAAGATGAACATATTATCGTGATAGATAAGCCTTCAGGTATGGATAGCGTAAGAGGGTTATATTCTTACAATTGTATTCTCGATTATCTCGAAGAAAAATTGAGCGGGTTGAATGCTCCTATTCGTGTAATACATCGTCTCGACAGAGATACATCGGGGCTTATGATATTAGCCAAAACAGAAGAAGCACAAAGGCAGCTCATGCAACAATGGCAAGAACATTCAGTTGAAAAAGTTTATCTTGCTATCGTTAGAGGTTTTGTTAGTCCCGAACAAGGAATAATAGATATGCCCCTTGCAAAAACAGATAAGCGTTCGAAGCCCGTTGCCGTTGATTTGCGCAGAGGCAAACAGGCGATTACCGAATATCATCTCATAAATCAGTTTCGTGAGTATGCACTTGTGCAGGCTAAATTGCAAACAGGAAGAATGCATCAAATTCGTGTGCATTTTGCGTCGAGAGGTTTTCCGATACTCTGCGATAGCCATTACGGAACAAAGGAACCTTTATTTCTCTCTCATTTCAAGAAAGGCTATAAGCCATCATACCGAAAGCGACAAGAAAAACCCTTGATTTCTCGCCTTGCCCTTCATTCTCATAAATTGACATTTAATCATCCTAAAACAGGTCAGCGTGTAACTTTCGAAAAAAAGCCGCCAAAGGATTTTATGTCTGCTATTAATCAGCTCGGTAAATTCGGATGTTGACAAACTCCATTATATCGAATATACTTAACATTTTATATTAATTTGCAGATAATCAAATAATTTTTAGATTACAAACTGAATGTAGCCTATAACTGGCGAGTATGACGCCGTTTGAATAATACAAGGAGTTTTATATAGTGGCGACCAAAAAGACCGTTAAAAAAAGGACTGACAAGGTATCTACGTCATCGAGTCGTAGCAAAAAGAGTTCATCGACATCAACATCTTCGTCAGCTTCATCAAAATCGGTAAAAAAGTCAACAAAGGCAACTCGGGAAAAAACTGAAACTAAAAAAGCAAAATCAAAATTGTCGGCAAAGGATATTGAATATTTTAGGAATATCCTTGAAGCGAAACGTGCCACATTAGTGGGCGATGTTGCACAAATGAGAGATCAAGCGTTAAATCAGTCTCATTCGAAAATGCCGATACATATGGCTGACATCGGAACAGATAATTATGAGCAAGAATTTACTCTCGAATTGATAGAAAACGACAGAAATTTGCTGAGAGAAATAGACGAAGCCCTCGACAGGATAAAGCAGGGCACTTATGGAATATGCCTTGCAACGGGAAAGCCTATTTCCAAGAGTAGATTAAAACATAAACCCTGGGCGAAATATTGTATTGAATATGTC
Source organism: uncultured Phycisphaerae bacterium (assembly GCA_964554055.1). Taxonomy (GTDB): domain Bacteria; phylum Planctomycetota; class Phycisphaerae; order JAAYCJ01; family JAAYCJ01; genus S014-18. Next base: position 2,073 of record CAZKNI010000184.1, read on the forward strand.
AGAGAACAAGAAAAGCCAAATAACAGAATCGGATAAGCTGGCCTGGCATGATAAGACTTCTCATGTTCTTTTTTGGACAGTTGTCGTAATATCTTTAGCTATCGACCTTATGAGTAAAGCGTGGGCATTTTCCCTTGTTACGCTTGGAAGTAGGATAACAATAATCGATGGCTGGCTTGATTTTCATTCGATATATAATAGGGGCGCCGTATTCGGTTTGGGAAAGGGCGGAAGATGGATATTCATAATCGCTTCCGTTTTCGCTATTATTTTTATAGTGCAATTGTTCGCAAGAACAAAAGCTAATCAACGCGTTTTACAGGTTTTGCTTGCATTTGTATTAGCAGGTGCTATCGGGAATATGTATGACCGTATCGTCTTTCATAAAGTAAGAGATTTTATTGAAATAACATTAACAATAAAAGGCGTTCCCATTTGGCCTTATGTATTTAATTTCGCTGATATAATTTTGGTCGTAGGTGTAGCCTGTTTGATGTTAGGCTGGATTACCGGAAAATTCGATATGGGTTGCAGCCGTTGTCCGGTGGCAACGCCTCTTGTTATTACAGAAGAAAAGAACATATCTAATCAGCGGCAGGGCTGATAAGCATAAGCAAATAGGGGAGCAAAATGTCCAAACAAGAGGATATTGACGAAAAGTTCATGTCCGTTGCTCTGAAATTAGCTCGTAAAGGAATATACTCGGTTGAGCCTAATCCTGCTGTCGGTGCTGTTTTAGTCAAAGATAATAAGATTATCGGGAAAGGGTATCATCGAGAGTTCAGCTCTGCACATGCTGAAATCAACGCAATCAACAATGCGATTAAAAAAGGAAATATCCCGAAGGGGGCAACTCTTTATGTAACACTCGAACCGTGTTGTCATTACGGAAAAACTCCGCCTTGTACGCAAGCTATTATTAAAGCGGGAATCAAAAAAGTAATCATTGCAGCCCTTGACCCTTCCGACAAAGTAGCAGGCAAAGGAGTGAGATTACTCAAAAAATCGGGAATAATTGTCAAAACAGGCTTAATGTCTCAGCAAGCTCGTGAGCTTAACAGCTGGTTTTATAAATTTCATTGTGAAAGTCGTCCCTGGGTAATTTGCAAGTGGGCACAGACAATAGACGGAAAGTTAGCTGCTCGTTCGGGACATTCGAAATGGATAAGCTCGCGAGAAGCACGTATAGAAGCGCATAAATTACGAAGAAGCTGTCAAGCTATTGTTGTTGGCGTTAATACCGTTAATGCCGATAATCCGAAATTAACGATACGAAATGTTCCGAAAACTGCTCAGCCGGCGCCCGCACGTGTTATTCTGGACTCAAAATTGAGGATAAAAACGTCAGCTGATATTATTAGTTCAGCTGTCCGTGTCCCGACGTTTATTGTAACAACAGAGTCAACTGTTTCCGTTAACGGTTTGAAGATGAAACGCCTGGAAAAAGCCGGCGTTAAGCTTATTCCTCTGACGACGGACGATAACGGAAAAATCGACTTGTTGTCTTTCCTTAAATTTGCCGTCGACCAAAATTGGCATAGAATCATGATAGAAGGTGGCGCCACTCTATTAAGTTCATTTCTCGCCAAAAAACTTGCGGATGAGCTTAGAATATTTATTGCTCCCAAGTTTGCCCTCGATAAACGCGCCAAACAATTTTGGGGTATCTCGCCTGAATTAGCGGATGATTTTTTAGCTGATTATAAAATTATCGAATCTCGTAAACTTCAAGATGATTTAATCTTGGCGCTTTGGAGAAAATAGGCAAATTATTTTTTGTGATGATAGCAAAAAAACACGCAAAATTTGCGCTGTTGATAATGTGGATAAGTCCCATAAACGCTTGTTTAAGATGATGTTACACTGTGGAAAAACTTATGCCGTTTTTTCTCAAGATTCTTCAATTGCAATGCCGATATTATCCCTGAAAGTTGTTGTGGAAAAAATGATATAAATAGAATAGAAAAGAAAAGTCTTAAGCCAGGCTGATGTAAGTCACAGTGAAGAGGACGGACAGGAACTTTTGTCTCGCCGATGAAAGAAGAGGAAAAATTTTATGGTTGACGAAATTAAAGCAGCAGGAGCACAGTTACGCCCGGGAGCTATTAAGCCGGCGAGAGTGTCTCTGTCGAGACAAAAAAGGACACAAGCTTGGAAATCTGCGGAAGCGGATAAAGTTGAAATATCGGAAGTGGCATATTGGCTTGGAAAATATCACGAGATGCCCGAGATTCGTACGGAATTAGTTGAGAGGGTTAAATCAGCTATTGCTTCCGGCAGATATGAAACAAATGAAAAATGGGAACAGGCCATTGAGAATCTTATTGAGGACCTGAACTTATAGCCAAAGACAGGCTTAACTTCATCTATATGTATTGCCGACCTGTAAGCCATCTTGCAGCAAATTGGCTCGTTGTAAACGAGTCAATTTGTTTTTTTACGTTTGCGTTTTATTTATTTTGGTGCTTGTTCATGTTTTATTAGGTTGGATACACGCTAATTCATCTCGGAAGAATATTATTGTTTTGTTTATAGCTTCACGTGCCTTCGCATTTCAGCTAAGAAGTGCTTAGGCCACATTTTCCCAAATAGATAAGCGAGATTTTTTTTGAACAAAGATTTTTTTGTTGAATTTGTAATTCCGTATCCAAATAGAAAGGTTTTTAATAGGCAAGAGTGTAATCTGCAAACATTTGAATTTCAAACAAAAATTAAGTGTAATGTCATCGCTTGTTTTTGAGAGCGGAACGAGTGCTTCTCACAAAAAACGATTTGCTGAAAAAAGCGGAAACGACATTGTCGAGCCCTAAAACCGGACATCGCTCACTTTGTCATTGCGAGGAGTCAGACCCTAAAATCTAAAAATGTTTCAT
>CAZKNI010000185.1:0-2627 GCA_964554055.1 uncultured Phycisphaerae bacterium
CTGGCGAACATTATAGCAGGGTATAATCAAGCAACGGAACGATTGCAAGAGAGCCATAATGCGCTTCAGCGTGAAGTTAGACGATTACGCAAAGAGCTAGAGAGCAAAAATCGTCAGCTTGAGCGCAGAAAACGTTTAGCAGCATTAGGAGAGATGGCAGCAGGTATGGCTCATGAGATAAGAAATCCGTTAGGCGGAATTCAGCTTTATGCTAATTTGTTGAAGAGGGATTTGGCAGATAGGCCTGAACTTAGAGAGTTGGCAGATAAGATTGTTTGCGGAGTGAAGGCTTTGGATAGGATTGTAACCGATGTTCTCGCGTTGACTCATACGGTCAAGCCACAATTCGGAGTAGATGATATTGTAAAATTGATATATTCAGCTGTTGAATTGCTTACACCTGTTATAGAAGAGCGTACGGTTCAAATTTCGGTACATACGCCTGTGAGTATAGAAGTGATTTGTGACGGTACGATGCTTCGTCAGGCGTTTTTGAATATTATCCGTAATGCTGTCGAAGCAAGTAATACGGGCGGACAGGTATTTGTTGATGTGGAAAAAGAAGGCAACCTCGTTGTTGTCAGGGTGACGGATAGCGGGAAAGGGATTTCCGAAGAAGCAATGGATAAGATTTTTAATCCGTTCTTTACGACGAAAGATACAGGTACGGGATTGGGACTTTCGATTGTGCATAGAATTGTGGAGGCTCATAACGGGTCTATAACAGTAGGAAAGTCGCCTGATATCGGAGGGGCTGTATTTACAATGAAGTTGCCTGTTTTGCAGAGGGAGGAAGCATCATAGGGAACAATTGTCAAATGGATTTAGAATAAAAAAATGTGTGTGTTTTGAAATATCAGAAAGGAATCATAGAAGATGGCAAGGATAGCTGTTGTCGATGATCAAGAATTGTTGAGGGATTCTCTTTCGTGTACTCTTTCACGTGCGGGTTATACGGTTTTTAGTTATGCTGATGCTGACAGTGCTTTAAAAGCAATTAGCAAAAGGTCATTTGATATTATCATAACGGATTTGAAGATGCCGGGTATGGACGGAGTAGGGTTGTTGCGTGAGATTCGCAGTTCCGGAATTGATGTTCCCGTGATAATGATGACAGCGTTCGGAAGTGTATCGTCAGCGGTAGAAGCAATGAAGCTGGGGGCGTATGATTATATCCAAAAGCCTTTTGAAGCGGATGAGATAGAGTTGCTTGTTTCGCGAGCATTACAAACAAGCAATTTGAAGCGTGAAAATGAAGCATTAAAAAGGACAGCTAATGATATGGCTGATGCACGTGAACTTATAGGCGAGTCTTTGGTTATGCGTCAGCTTAGAGAGCAAATATCTTGTATTGCGCCGAGTGATTCGACTGTGTTGATAGAAGGAGAAAGCGGAACAGGTAAAGAATTGATAGCTCGTGCTATACATCGTCAATCGAGACGTTCCGATAGGCCTATGTTGTGTTTGAATTGTGCAGCGTTGTCCGAAAATTTATTAGAGAGCGAATTGTTCGGACATGAAAAGGGTGCATTTACGGGTGCGGATAAATTACGTAAGGGTCGATTTGAACTCGCCGACGGTGGGACGCTGTTGCTCGATGAGATTTCAGAGATACCGTTGACCCTTCAAGCCAAGCTATTGCGAGTATTGCAAGAGCAAGAATTCGAACGTGTTGGAAGCAGTGTGACTCGACATGTTGATGTCAGAGTAATCGCTACGACAAATCGTAATCTTCAGCAGTGGGTAAAAGAAGGTAAGTTCCGAGAGGATTTATATTATCGACTCAGCGTCCTGCCGATTTATGTTTCTCCTTTGCGTGAACGGAGAGAAGATATTTCACTTTTGGCGGATTATTTTCTTAAACGTATAGCTAGGCGTGAAGGTAAAGATGGGATTAAGTTGAATAAGTCAACAATTGCATGTTTGAAGGAATATAATTGGCCCGGAAATGTACGTGAGCTGGAAAATCTTATTGAGCGAGCTTGGGTTCTTTCCGGGGGGCGTGAGATAACGGCTGAGATGATAAGGCCTTGGCTTTCGGATGCAAGTGTTAATAGGGTTGAGGGATTGTTTAAGGCGAGAGAGGGTCATCTTATGGAAGATATGGAGCGTGAACTTATTTTAAGGACTCTCGAACGTTATAACGGTCATCGTGCGAAGACAGCACAGGCACTGGGAATAGGTTTAAGGACATTAGGATTAAAACTTAAACGATGGCAGGAAGAGGGTATCAGATTGATGGCGTCTTAGCGCAATTTGTGCGCTGTTGAGCGCAATTTATGCGGGAAATTGAAATATGCAGAGTTGTAAGTGTTTGATATATAAGGCGTTGCTTTGTGGCATGCTATTTGCTCTTATTGAAGCAGGTAAATGTCGGCTTATAAGGTTTGAATGATTTAAGGGTTTATAAGATTATTTGATAAAACCGGAATTGAGTATTGCAGAGAGGATTTGAATATTACGGAGATGTTAGATAGGAAACAGTAGGATGTTGCTTGGCGGAATGTTCGGAAATAGTTCGATAAGCGTGCTCGATAAGGTGATAAGCTTTACCGAAAATCGGCAGAAGGTGCTTGCGAATAATATCGCAAACATCGATACGCCCGGATATAAGATGCGAGATTTGG
>CAZKNI010000186.1:0-10370 GCA_964554055.1 uncultured Phycisphaerae bacterium
ATATCAATAGGGCAGCTAAGCTCGCAAAAGAAATCGGCTTTACGCAATATCACATCTATCGTCAGCGTCAACCGATAGCTCTTCCCTTGTGAAAAATTTTCGGTTTTGCACAAAGCAAACGATTTAAACGAAATATTTGGCGAAAGCTAAGATTTTTTTATATATCTTTACGAGCAGGCAACGCCTGTCTCTGCTCGCGACGAGAGACGCTACGACAACGCAAAAACGCTTTTCGGCGATGCAGAAATAAGATTGCCGCGTAATAACATTGTTCAGCTCTGTGCAAGCTTTTGCTCATTCTCACTTTTTGCAGCGTTACGTGTTCCAATGAAGTTGCTCATTGTATCATGCTTCGACGCGAAAGCGTAAAATTGGGCTTGTGCCCGCAAAACGTGCAACTGTAAATAGCTGATGCTGATTTTGGCAAGCAAAAAGAAATTGTGATATTGCAACTCGCTTTCCCGAAAATCAAAATGTAAACAAAATCGTTTTTCGGGAATGTAGAAATTAGATTGCCGCACTCGTCAAGCCCTAAAACTTCAAGAATTAAGCGCTTGCCCCAAAATGCAGCGTTCTTCGGTTTTAGGGTTTGACGGGCTGAGAAGAGTTGCGGATTGAAAAGAAGAGAGATTGCCGCGTTTCGCCTGACGGCTTCGCTCGCAATGACGCAGGGAAGAGATTGCCGCGTCATTCGCCTTTCGGGCTCATTCCTCGCAATGACGCAGAAAAATGTATTTTGCAGAAGTCATTTATATCCAAAACAGAGGAGATTATTTATCTGTTTGTTGTTTCTTTTTTTTCTTTGGATTTGTTATTGTTTTCCTTGAGTAAATCCGAGAATCCTTCGTCAGGCATTGTTGTTAAAATCTGGGGGCCTTCAGGGGAAATGATTACTTTAGGCTCGCCTTGCTGAGAGTTCGGCTGAGTCGTCGTGCCGGGTTGCGTTGTTGCAGGCAAGGGTTCGTACATAACAATAATGGGGCAGCTATAGCCGTAGCCGAGATTTCCCGCTTTGTCTTCAGCGACGATGCGAATTGTGAGAGTTTTATCGATGGCTTCGTCGGGAATGACCAATTTCGTTGAGCCTATACAATGATGTATCTTTCCGAGTGCGTCCCAACGTAGATTTGCGGTTTCGCTGTCAAGACAAACACTTATTTTAACAGATTCTTGTTCGATATTTTCGTCAATAGCAGACCAGTCGATTGTTATCATTTGTCCCGGGGTGTAAAATTCTTGGTCCGGTGAGATAAAGACGGAAATCTCCGGTGGCGTTGTGTCAACATAATAATTCATGTGCGGCTTAGGGGGTTTACATTCCGCAGGGGGAATGCCGGGGCCTATAAATCTTATTCCGTACAGTCCGTCTTCATCGACTTTATAAGGAAAATAGTGTTGCTGGAGTCCAAAATATCCGATTTTTTCCCAGTGTATCCCGTTATCATCCGTCAGCCAAATCGCAATTCTCGGCGCTTTTCGTATGTCGCCTATTGCCGGTCTTGGAATTTGTATAAGTTTTTTGTTTGTGTATATGTCGGGGGCCGGCTGATTGAAGTTTTTTATTGGAGCAGGTCCGTCGATGGGTTTGTAATAAAAAGGTTTGTCGTATGCCCATTCCGGATTAGCGGTGTCTTTGAATTTTTTCCTTTCGTCGGGGCATCCCATTAAGAGGCCTGAAATTACAAAAGATATGATTATCAGCCCGAATACTCTATAAAGATTATTATTGCATTTCATAGTTTTTATCCTATTTTGCAGAAATTAAAGTCTGATAATTGTTATTTGTTAAATATCGGTAATGTTTGAGGTAAAACTTGAACCGAGATTGCAAATCCAACGTCTCCTTAAAAAGATTGAAATTTCGCTAACTCCTATAATATAAGCAACTCGGAGGGGTTTTGCAATGAGCAATTAATAAAATGACCCCGACGGGATTTGAACCCGTGTTGCAGGGATGAAAACCCTGTGTCCTAGACCTGACTAGACGACGGGGCCATATCAAGACTTATAATGATGTTCTTTATCGCGTAAAAAGTCAAGAGAATTTTTCTAAATTTTTTTATGGGCGAACGGCGAATGAGAGAGAATTATCTAAGTGATATTTGAGGGATAAATATTCGATAGCATAAAAATCGATAAAGGGTCTTTTATAGAGATGCTAAATTTGTTATTATACATGTTTTATGTTTTCGGAGGTTTTATAAGTGGCGATAGAATATAACAGGCGAACACATTCGTGCGGACAGCTTCGCGGAGGTGATGTAGGTCAAAAAGTGATATTGGCTGGCTGGGTTCAGTCGTATCGGGATCATGGAGGCGTGATTTTTATCGATTTGCGTGATAGGGACGGAATAACGCAAGTTGTTTTCGACCCGGAACATAATAAAGAGTCGCACGATATTGCAGATACATATCGGAATGAAGATGTTATAGCGATTGCCGGAACTGTGCGCTATCGTCCTGAAGGGATGCGCAATCCGAAATTGCCGACAGGCGAAATTGAAATTTTATGTGATGAGACAGAGTTGCTTAATAAGTCGGCGACAACGCCTTTTATGATAAAAGATGATGTAGAAGTCGGGGAAGATATTAGGCTTAAATATAGATATCTGGATTTACGTCGCCCGAAAATGCAAAGCGGGCTTATATTGCGTCATAGGATATGTAAAATTATCCGGGATCATTTTGACGAAGAGGGTTTTATAGAGGTCGAGACGCCGTTTTTGACGAAATCGACACCTGAAGGCGCGCGTGATTTTTTGGTTCCGTCGCGCCTTTATCCCGGCCATTTTTATGCGTTGCCTCAGTCGCCTCAGCTATTTAAGCAGCTTCTTATGGTTGCCGGTTTCGATAAATATTTTCAAATTGTCAGATGTTTTCGTGATGAAGATTCTCGCGCCGACCGTCAGCCTGAGTTTACTCAGCTCGATGTTGAGATGTCTTTTGTGCAATCGGAAGATGTTATTGATGTTGTTGAGAGATGCTTGGCGAAAATAATGAAGCAGGTAAAAGGGATTGAGATTGAGACTCCTTTTCCTCGGATAGATTATGCGGAAGCTATGGACAAGTATGGCAATGACCGGCCTGATACTCGTTTCGAGATGCTTTTGGGAAATATTAGCGGAGTAGCTTGTGAGAGTGAATTTCGAGTGTTTAAACAGGCTATTGAAAAAGGTGGAATTGTAAAGGCGATAGCGGTTCCCGGGGGTGCGGAAAGGTATTCGCGGGCTCAAATAGAGGCTATGGATAAGTGGCTTCAGAATGATTTCGGGACGAAAGGGCTAGCTTGGTTTCGTGTTGAAAAAGGTAGATTGACAAGTACAATCGCTAAATTTTTCACCGAAGAGCAGCAGAAGAAAATAATTGAATTGACATCGGCGGAAGACGGGGGGCTTGTATTGTGTATAGCGGATAACGCGGAGACGACGAATGCAGCACTTTCAGCGTTGAGGCTTAAAATAGCGGAAGAGATTGGACTTATCGATGAAAATAAATTTAATTTCTGCTGGGTTCAGGGATTTCCGCTTTTTGAATATGATGAGCAGGAAAAGAGATACGTTGCGGTACATCATCCGTTTACAAGTCCGTGTGATGAAGATTTAGATAAGCTTGATAGCAATCCTATCGATGCGAAAGCGAAGGCGTATGACGTTGTTTTGAACGGAATAGAAATCGGTGGCGGAAGCATTCGTATTCATCGTAATGATGTTCAGCGGAAGATATTTGAATTGTTGAATATATCCGAGCAGGAAGCTCAGCAGAAGTTTGGATTTTTACTGGAAGCATTGCAATTTGGCGCGCCTCCTCATGGCGGAATAGCGTTGGGAATTGATAGGCTTGTGATGTTGATTTCGGGTTTGGCTACGATACGCGATGTTATTGCGTTTCCGAAGACCCAGCGGGCGCAATGTTTGATGACAATGGCGCCTTCGGAAGTTTCTCCTAATCAGCTTGAGGAATTGGGAATCCGAATAATTCAGCCCGAAGCGGGGAAATAGGAATTTGATTTAGATAGATTTGATTTTGTAGATAATAGAGTCAACTAAAATAAGTTTATGCGAGATGAGTAAAGCGAAGCAGATAGACAAAGCGAAAATAGAGCGTGCCGTTACGGACATCCTCGAGGCGATAGGTGAAAATCCTAATCGCGAGGGTCTCTTGGCGACGCCTAAACGTGTCGCTAAGATGTACGCTGAGCTGTGTTCGGGATTGCACGAAGATGCATCCAAACACTTAAAGACGTTTTTTACAGAGCGTTATGACGAAATTGTTATTTTGCGTGATATTCCGTTTCACAGTATTTGCGAACATCATCTTATGCCGTTTATAGGCAAGGCGCATATTGCGTATCTTCCAAGCGGTCGAGTTGTAGGCGTATCGAAACTTGCCCGGGTTGTTGAGACGTTATCGAATCAGCTTCAGGTGCAAGAACGTCTGACGACGCAGATAGCAGATATGTTAATGGAGCATCTTCGGCCTAAAGGAGTTGCTGTTGTTATGATAGCTCAGCATACGTGCATGACGATTCGCGGGGTTAAAAAGCCCGGCTCGCAGATGATAACGTCGGCATTGCGAGGGATTTTTAAGACCAATTTAGCGTCGCGCACGGAAATACTCTCGCTTTTGAAGGAATAAAACAGTCTGCCAGAACTTATTTTGTTTAGATGCTTATTTTAATATGTTGACATATGTTTTGTTTTCGTCGGCAGCTTGTTGTGTTACGAGTGAAACGTATGCTGCTCGAATAACGTCTTTGTTTGTCAGCTCAACATTATCGTTGTTTCCCTTGACTTGCTCGATGAAATCGATGAAATATGCGTTTGGGCGAGGATTGTCGGCAGCTATAAGATAATTTGTCTTGTCGTTTGCCTTTATTAGCAAGATGGCTTTACTTTTATATGTTGCTTCCAGTTGCCCTTTGTCGCCGTGAATTGTGAACCGATAATAATTCGGCACATCATAGGCGCCATCCGGTGTTAAGTATGAGACATCTGAAATTACGCCTCCGTTATTGTCAAGTTTCAAAATGAATTGTGCACCGTCTTGGAACTTCGGATACTGTTTTGCTTTTGCATTCCAGGCACGAGCAGCAATAACTTGGACGATTTTTCTGCCTGTCATCCATTCAAGGGCGTCAATGCCGTGAACGGCGATGTCGTTAATTGTTCCGCCATGTAAATTGTCTTCGAAATACCAGTTTGGCCTAATTCCTATCGATAACGGGTGTTGGCCGGTGAATGTTATCGTGTGAACTTGTCCTATCTCATCATTTTCGATAAGTTCTTTCATTTTTCTTATAGCAGCTGAGCTTCTTAAGTCGAGCTGGCAGCCTATGATGAGATTTTTTTCATTTGCGAGCGATTCAATTTTTTCCAATTCTTCGAGTTTGCAGCATATCGGTTTATCCGATATTACATGTTTCCCGTTTTCGAGAGCTTTTATTGCGATGTTGCCCCTTTTTGCAAAGATATCTCCGATAGCTATTACATCGCACTCAACTTCATCAAGCATTTTCCTGAAATTGTCGTGAGTTATGTCAATGTTGCCCGTTTGTTTCAATTCTTCTCGCCTCTTTGGACTTTCTTCACAGGCAGCTACAATTTCTATTTCGTCGGATTGTTTAGCTAAATTGTAAACGGCAATTATGTGTGAGTGCTGAAAACCGGCAAAAGCGAATTTTAGAGCCATCGGAAAATCTCCTTTCAGAAAACGATTTGAGTTTGATAGCAGATTCATATTATAAATTGTCTAAATTTCATCGTATTCTAAAAAAACTTCGGAAATTAACAAGAAAAATAGCGGGTAATGTCGATAAAATTTTAAGAACGTGTGTTGGCTGACTTGATTTAATTTGTTATTTGCGATATTCTGAATGTTATGGATAGCACGAGTCAGGTCATTTTAATACTCAAACTGGCATTAAATATAGCGCCTCCTGCGCTGTATTTTGTAATACTCGGACTTGTTAACAGTCAATCAAAGCCTCATTTGATATCATCGAGGAATGATTGGCTGGCTCTTGTGTGTGTATTTTTTCCCGTCGTGATATATCCGTCTATTGTGTTAGCAAGTTGGGGATATTATTTATTGTCGGTAACGATAATAGGAATTATTGCGATAGGATTGATGATTTCATCTCCGAAAGAAGGTGTAGGCTGGGTAATTTATAATACGTCGAAAGCAGTTGTGCGGAATTGGATTGTAAAAGGTTTTGATAAATATGATATTGAGTATCAGTTTAAGAATAGCAAATCTGTAATAAGGTTGCCGAAGGAAAAGATATTTGTTAAGTTGTCGGGGTTTTCTTTGTTGCGTAATGTTACGGTTTCTCTGGGCTCCGACGATAAGAATTCGAATATAAATAGCGAAATAAGCGATATTATCGAAAAAGAATTAAAAATCAATGTTATGAATGTAGAAAGCGGAGTGAATATCATCGGGCCTGCAATGTTAGTTGCGGGAACTTCGATGTTGATTTTGCCTCTTATGATGATGATAAGGCATATAGATGCGTTCGTAAGGCTCGTAAGCGACCTCTTGCCTGTGTAATAGAATATCTAAGATGACGGATACATACTTTCGCACATTATCTTTGGCTGACCTTGAAGAATTGAATCGTAGCATCGATAGCAATTTTCTTATCTGTGCCGATTGTCTTAAAGTTTTGGAAATGTTGCCTGATGAGTGTATAGATTTGATTTATATTGACCCGCCCTTTGCTACTCAATCAAATAGGCGTACAAAAAGGAATAAACGCGGTTATGCTGATTGTTGGTCGGGGGGATTGGGTCAATTTATGGAATTTTTGACACAAAGGCTGTCTCATATGCATCGAGTACTCAAATATACGGGTACGATATATGTTCATATAGATTATCGAACTGTGCATTATGTAAGGATTGAACTTGATAGGATTTTCGGAGCGGATAATTTTCTGAATGAGATTATTTGGTCGTACAAAACAGGGGGCGTATCTAAACGCTGGTTCGGCAGAAAGCATCAGAATATATTGTCGTATGCCAAAAAGATAGGGGAACATAAGTTTAATGTGATTCGTGAAGGAAAATTTCGGACAGACGGGTTGAATGTTGATTTGCAAGGCAGGTTTTACAAGTCAACGAAGAAGGGCAGATTGTATTTTAATTCGGATGGGCCTGCGCTGACCGATGTTTGGGAAATACCGTTTTTGAGTACAGTGGGATTAGAGCGGACAGGTTATCCCGACCAAAAGCCTTTGGCGTTACTTGATAGGATTATCAGGGCGAGCAGCTGTGAAGGAGATATTGTCGCTGATTTTTTTGCCGGTTCGGGAACAACGGGAATAGCGGCGCAAAATCTTAATAGACGCTGGATTTTGACGGATAACAATTCCCAAGCAGTCGAGCTAATAGAACAACGGTTTCGTGGAAAAGGGAACGTGCATCACACAGCTAAAACCTGTGAAGATTGTCTGTTTGATAATTTTTCTTCGAGTCGTTGCTCGACGGAAGGATAATTACATTGTTTTAGAAAATCGTCAGCTATTTTTTTAACAATGTTTATCTCTTCTTGATTTAGTTCATCAGGTTCGATGTATTGATTCGGGGAATATCCGAATTGTTTATCTCCCGGAAATGTGTTTATTTTGCGATTGAATATGCTTTTGTCTATACCGGAAATTCCAACGAGTTTTTCTATTTTGTCGATATATTCGTCTTTGTTGTCCAACATGTTTTCATATCTAATAATCATTACTCTGTCGGGTACGTCGCCATTTAGCATATAGCTTACGTTTCTGCACCATTTTTGGGTTATTCTGGTATATTCGTTTAGAGTCGGAATCCATTTTCTCGATTTATGAGACATCAAGACATCAACAATGTGTCTATAAATGAAGATTATTTTTGAGTTTGTGAATGTTTGGAAATAGAAGGCGCAAAATCGAGCGTCTTCAACCGGGCTTTTGATTCCCCATTTATCGAATCCGTATTTTGCCGATTCGTCTTGATACATTTTCAGGAGCATTTCGATTGATTTTATAAGTGTGCCGCACCATATTTGGATATCAGGCCAAATTGAACTCGACCAGAAATCATATTCTCCGTTGAGTAATTTTTGTCTAGCGGCTTGATGTTTCCGCTCCAATGTTTTCATAGAAAAAATATTGTTCGGGAGAATGTTTATTAGCAAATTGTTTTCGCCGTAAATTATTATTTGCCCGGATGAGTTTAATAGTCGCTGCAACAATGTGATGCCGCATCGGGCTGCGGGTGAGAAGATAAATACGGGTTGTACGGGCTTGCTTGAATTGCTCATTTTAAGTTTGTTTTTGTTTTATTTTCTGTTTTGAATCCTTATAAAGCATTATCGGACTAATATAAGTGTGTGCTTTAGTATTTTATTGTTGACGAATTGATTGTTGTAATTGACAATATCGGTTTTAGTTCGGAGGAGTTAATTATGATAAAAGTTAATTGTGATGTATGTCAGCAGGATGAAAAACTCGTGTCGGCTATTAATGTGCTCTCGGCATTTTATCCCTTAAGCGAGCAGAGTGATGAGAGCGTTAAAGTAATGTTTAGGAAAAACTCTGCAAAGGGGAATTCATATTCTATTATTAGCGAAGGCGATTGTTTAATTGTTGAGTATGATAAAGTTTATTGTGCTCTTCGAGGGCTCGGGACTATTTTGTCGTTGAGGGATATAAAGGAAGTGCAAAATGGCATAGAGGAGAGTACAAGTTTTAAGACAATGGGTATTATGCTTGATTGTTCGCGTAACGGTGTGATGAAGGTAGAGCATTTTAAGGAGTGGCTTAATCAATTGGCGTTGTTGGGATATAATATGGCGATGTTATATACGGAGGATACGTATGAGTTGGAAGGGGAGCCATATTTCGGTTATCATCGGGGACGATATACAGCTGACGAGCTAAGGGAAATAGACGATTATGCGAGTCAATTGGGAATAGAAATGATAGGGTGCATTCAGACTCTGGGTCATTTGGAGCAGATTCTGCGATGGGGCGTATACGGAAAGGTGAAAGATACGTCATCCGTGTTATTGGTCGGCGAAGAAAAAACGTATGAGCTTATAGAAAAGATGATTTCGCATTTTGCGGATGTGTATCGTTCCAAAAGGATTCATATCGGAATGGATGAGACGCACGACCTTGGGCGCGGACGATATTTGGATTTGTTCGGGTATAAGCGAGGATTTGATATATTTAACGAGCATTTGGCACGAGTAACACAGATATGTAAAAAGTATGGCTTAAAGCCTATGATTTGGTCTGATATGTATTTTAGAATGGGCAGCAAAGTTAATGAATATTATGATGACAGTTGCGTTATTCCCGATGAAGTAAAGGCGAAAATTCCGAAAGATGTAGAGCTTGTTTATTGGGATTATTATCACACAGATAAAGAAGGTTATTTGAAGATGATAGACAAGCATAAAGATTTGGGATTTACTCCTATAATGGGGTCGGGAGTTTGGACTTGGTGCCGATTATCTCATGCGATGCCTACGACACAAGCGACTGTAAGCTGTTGCGTTCCCGCGTGTAGGCAGAAGGGTATGGACGAGATATTCTTTACGATGTGGGGAGATGACGGAGCATATTGTGAGTTTGATTCTGCGTTGGCGGGTTTGGCGTATTCAGCTGAGCTTATGTACAGCGATGATGACGATATTGATGTTGAGTTATTGAAAAGGAGATTTGCTGCAATATGCTCAGCGGATTTTGATTCTACGAATTTGACGTCGGAACTTGATATGTATGAAGGGACGAAGACGAAGGGATATCCGCGAATATACGGAGCTTCGGTTTTGTGGGATGACCCGCTTTACGGGATATATTTTCACAACGAACAGCTTGATACTCCGGAAATATGGGAGCGTGCTCAGAAGCATTATTCCGAGCTTGTCGGACGTCTTGAAGCTATAACGGAAAGGGACGAAAAAATCAATCATGCTGTTATTTTAGCAAAGTTGTTAGCGGAGAAGATTGGGTTGCGGATAAAATTGGAACAGGCGTATGAAACTAAGAATTTCGAGATGATGAAAGAGGTTTTGGTAAAGGTTGATTTAATGATAGATTTGCATAACCAGCTTGATGCGTCGTTTCGAAAGCTTTGGGTGCAGCGTAACAAATTTGTGGGGCTCGATACGATACAAAGGCGTTTGGCAAGTCTTGCTCGCAGATATCGCGAATTGTCTGACAGGATTAGAGAGCTAATTGAGGGAAAGATTGATAAAATAGAGGAACTTGAAGGCTTGCCTAATTCTCGTGAGGATTATATTTCTTACGGATTTAATAGATATGCAAGTGTTATTTCGGGAACATTGTTACAATAAATTTGAGGGTTTAAATTTATAACATTATGCCT
>CAZKNI010000187.1:0-8550 GCA_964554055.1 uncultured Phycisphaerae bacterium
GAGGAGGGATTGTTTATGAGGTAACGAATTTAAACGGGTCAGGTCCCGGAAGTTTGAGATATGGCTTGGAGAGCGTTAGCGGTGCTCGCACGATTGTATTTCGCGTTGGCGGGACGATAGATCTTGGTGGAAACGATATAGTTGTGGATAATAATTCCTATGTAACTGTTGCCGGTCAAACCGCACCGGGCGGGGGAATTCAGATTAAAAACGGCGGGATAAAATTCGAAAGAAGCAATCATATAATAATGAGATATGTACGTATAAGACGCGGACCCGTCGATAGTGCCGATTCTTTGACGGTGTCAGCACCTAAATATGCGGTTCATAAACATAATGCAATTTTCGATCATTGTTCCTTTTATTGGGGAACAGATGAGACGGTTTCAACCTCGTGCTTTGACAAACTTACCGTTCAAAATTCTATTATTGCAGAAGCGTTACATAAATCTACTTATGATCAGCCCGAATCTTGGTCTCCATATTATACAGATTCGAGTGGACATGAATATTGGGAACATAGTCGGGGAATAATGTTTACATATCACAGCAAAGAGAACACTATGTATCATAATTTGGTATACAACAATTATAAGCGTAATCCTTTAATTCAGGGCAGTGATGCGGACATTGTAAATAACGTAATGGTAAACAAGAATTATCAAGCCTTCGTTGAAGCGTACAAAGATGTCGTACATGCCAACTTTGTTGGAAATTATTTTCGAGAGTATGATCATGCTCATAGGCCTATTAGGGTCTATGATGTTGACGATGGATACGATGGAGATTCGGATGTTTATTATGAAGGTAATTACGATGCATATTATCGTCCCGATGATTCTTATCCGGAAACAGATATTCGCGTTTTGGAACAAACGAGTGATTCAGCTGGAGATGGCCACGTTCAAGATAGAGCTACTCCTTATCCGTTTCCTAATCGAATAACAGATGCGGAATCAGGATTAGATGCTTTTGATTCGGTAATAGCAGTTGCAGGTTGCTATGCTCCCGGAAGAATTCCCCGTGATGATGCTGATTTGCGTGTTATGAATTTCGTAGCTTCCGGAGGTGCTCCCGATGAATATGTTGATGGTCCGCCCGAAGGCTATACGGGACCCTATAATTATTTCGGCGGTTGGCCTGAAATAGCTTCCGGCGACCCTCCTGTTGATAGCGATCATGACGGTATGCCTGATGAGTGGGAAACAAGTCATGGCTTGAATCCGAATTACGCCGATGACCGAAACGGAACGGATTTGAGTCCGGAAGGTTATACTAATCTCGAAGTGTATCTAAATAGTCTCGTACCGCAAGAGTTATTATCGGGAGATGTTAATCTTGACGGGACGGTTGACGGTAGCGATTTAAATATATTGATTTCCAATTGGGGTCAAGATTATATGCAATGGACAGATGGCGATTTTAACGGTGATACAATAGTTGATGGGGCGGATTTGAATATGTTACTTCAAAATTGGGGAGCTACTGATTCGTCGTATTCCGACAATAGTGCTTCAGTTCCGGAGCCTGCGAGTATATTACCGGTAATAATAAGTTGTGCTTTAAATATGTTGAGTCGCAAAAATTTTTCTTAGAGCTTATAACAAGATAACACGAACCCCATTTCCTAAAATACAAGAGTGTTTACATTACCTTTTTGTTAAGAGCTGTTAGTTATTTGCATTAAAGAGAAAGGTCATCAATATGAAACAAAGTTATGAGGAAATGAGGCCTTTTAATGTGAGCAAAGAAAAAAATTTTATTATTTTAGCAATATCTATTTTTGTTATTTTGTTATGTGTTACAAACGTTTTTGCTCTAGCGCATTGTAGGATTGTCCTTTTCAGCTTCGTTAGCGTTTTGAATGACAATTTGAGTAAAGTAGAGATAACCCGTGCTAAAAATGTCCTTCCTAATGGTGATTTCGAGCAGATATGCAAAAGTTGTAAAAATGAACAATCATCTCCCGCTTTCTGGCAATTTGAGAGTTGCACAGGCAAAGCGGAATTCAAATTAACTAAAAATGCATATTCGGGACAATATGCAATAAAGCTTATTTTAAGCGACAATCCTAACAGGCGTTGCACAAGTCGTCCTAGAGCGTCACTTGTTTCGCCTATTTTAAGAGTTAAATCCGGAACATATAGGCTTAGTGGTTGCTACAAAGCAAAAGGCAATGCTATTGCCCACATGCAATATGTAATTAATGACGAAAAGTTCGATGAGTATTTACCTTCGACAGATAGCTGGAGGGAATTTAGTTTTTTGATAAGTGTCTGGAATGATTACAAAATCATGACAGGATATCTTAAACAAATTGAGGGCAATAAGCTTGTAATTAAACTCGGGGCCAATAAAGGAAATGTTCTGTATGATAAAGTAAGCTTAATACATATTGTTGAACCGATAATGTTACGAATATTTCCAGCAGAGTATCGACGGAATAATGTAATATCGTTTATTAATGGGATGCCTGGGTTTTGCCGCATTATGTTTATCGGAAATAGAGAGCAAATTTACAATTCAGATGTTCGTGTGAGCGTCTATATGCCGAAGGGTACAAAGAGTTTTGGGTTATTAGACAAAAATAAGCACATAATAATAGATGGGCGGGAATATATAGAATTT
The DNA here is from genome assembly GCA_964554055.1 of uncultured Phycisphaerae bacterium. GTDB lineage: Bacteria > Planctomycetota > Phycisphaerae > JAAYCJ01 > JAAYCJ01 > S014-18. The sequence continues at coordinate 2,629 of CAZKNI010000187.1, forward strand.
ATAGCTAAAGTACCGAAAAGCCAGATAGAGATAATGAAACCGAATCGTGTTTCTCATGCATCCATTATTCTTTGGTTCAAATTATCTGATATATCAGCGAGAAATAATTATGCCTATTTTAGAGCTGTTGTCGATGGGAAACAGCTTAGCACAAAAAGAATGAAATTAAAAATTTTGCCTAAACTTGTTCAAGCTCGCTGTCCAAGCCGATTCAAGAATTTTGTTTGTTGGTCAACTTTCGGTAATAAATCTGTTCCAGAGAAGCTTTATCCATCAGTTTATAGTTTGATTAGAGCGATGGGTGTAAATACAGTTTTAACAAGAGGCATAGAGAGTCAAAGAGGTTGGCATCGATATTTAATCGAGCATCTTCGCAAGGACGGGGGTTTTCTGTGGGCATCTGTTCCCAGCAAGCGGGACAATCCGTTTTTGGTGAGATGGGGCGAGCGTGGCTGGGAGACAAAAGTCATAGCTGAAGGGGAGGGGTATTTTGCGAGGGAGTCGGGTGCTTATTACAAGAAGCTACAAAGAGTAATCGATGGTGTTTTTTGGGATTATGAGCCTTATAATGCTAATCGAGCTCCATATTGGGACGATGAGCAGACCAAGCGAGCGTTTGCAGCTAAATACGGTTATAAGGTGGAGAGCTTAACGGACTCGAAGTTGAAGGGAGAGTTTCGCGAACAGTGGCTGAGATTTCGGACATGGCAGATAGGTGAGATTGTACGTTTGTGGGCCAGATATGTTCATGGGATTAGGCCTGATTGGGAGATAGCTGTTTCACAGGGAGCAGGATTTCCGTTGGAGAGGTACGTGCCTTATGATGCATATAATGATATATCGGGAATAATACATCTGCCGCAAATATATTTGGATAAGCCTTGCAAGTATGTTAATAATATTGCAAAGCTTAGAAAATATCTTCCGAGTGCAAAATTTCTTCCGGTCTGTACATCATATATGGTAGCTGATAAAAGTTGGCCCGCCAAAGTATCTCCAAAAACTCTCTATTTGTATTATGTTTCTTCAGCTATGCTTGGATGTGTCGGTTGTGGCCATTGGCCTGATATAGAACGCGGTATGGATATGGAATATATTTGGGAAATAGCAAGAGCTGCCAGAGATATTGGCATAATTGAGGGATATGTTTATAAAGGCATTCCTGCAAGAAATGTAACAGTAGAGGTAATTACGAAGGGAATTGATTGGCAGAAAAATTTGCTTTTTAGGGCGTATCGATTAAACGGAAAAACTTTAGTTGCTTTCATCAATCTGCATGCTACACAAGATGCTGATGTAAAGGTAACATTAAAAAATGGTGCGGATGGAAAATGGAGTGTATATGAACCCATTGCAGATAAAATTATTTTATCTTGTCGAAAAAGCGAGTTTATTTATAGAGTGCCTGCTTATAAGGTTGGAATAATTATTATTAAAAGATGCGAAAACAACAGATGAAATCGGATTGGAAGACTCGTCAATTTAGGATTTATGGAAATTGGGAGCCTAAGAAATTTCTCAAACGTCGAGGTGATGGAGCTTTTTCCGATATCGATACATTATGGGAGGAAATTCATTGCCAGCGGTGTATAGAGCATATGAAGCAAATAGGCATAAACCTGTCGCACATACATTTTCATAAAGGTTATGGATTGGAAGGAGAGGCGGAATCTATTCGTGAAGCGATAGAATGGGCTAAGCAATTACACGAAAATAATATTGCTGTTGGCGTATATATAGGCACAACTTTTTTCAGGGAGATTTTCAAACATCCAAAGTATGACGAAATGATTATGCAAAATGGCAGGAGCGGATGGAGTGCAACGCAATATTTCAGAGATTTTTGGTGTTATAACAGCCCGATAACGAAGGAATATCTTAAGAGAGTAATTCAAGTTGCTATTGAGGAAGTTAAAGCTGATGTCATTCATTTTGATACGAGTTTCTCTTTTTATGTCGATCAGTTGTGCCATTGTAAATATTGTTTGAAAGCATTTCGCGAGTTTCTCAGAACAGAAGCTCCCAAGCTCAGCAAAATTGCCGGATATGACGATAATCCCGATATCCTTGAGCCGCCGCCGTGTGGCAATCTTAATCATCTATCGACATTAAGAGAGGTTAGAGAGCCAGGTCTATTAGCATGGGTGTTATTTCACGCAAAGTCAGGCTATAGAGCTATGAAAGAGCTTACGGGGTACGCCAGAAAACTCAAATCCGATATTTTTATTTTTTATAATGGCTCACAAGGTTCAGGTGTTACACGATTCAGTTATGCCGACATGACATTTGAAAAAATGAAGCTCGTAGATATGAGCTGTACCGAAGATTGTATTGAAAATCCGGTAGGCATCACGGAAGATGGAATGCCTGTTTCTAGATTTCGTGCTTATAAAATGGCTAATCAGACAAAGACCCGCCATTGCTATTATACGGTTACAAAGGGACACAATAATCAGCTCATGTTAGCTGAATCTGCTGCTTTCAATTATATGTCACTTGGTTTTGTTGAAACGGGAATGCAAAAAACACATCGTGTAGAAGATGATGCGGATAAACAGCTCATCGATTATATTATCAAAAATGAGCATCTTTTTACGCAACAAAGGCTTTTAGCTAATATTGCTGTTTTGCATCATCACGAAAGCATGATATTAAATCCGTTTCCCGGAAATCTTACTCCGTTTGTTGTCGAGCAAATGCTTTTCGAGCGACATTTGCCGTTTACAATCATTTCCGGCGATGACCTAAGCAACGATAGATTATTAAGTAGCATTGACATGCTTATTCTTCCCGATTGTAAATGTCTTTCAGACAGAGAAGTGAGCATTATAGAAAAATTTGTTTCATCGGGCAAAAGGTTGCTTTCGATAGGAAATACAGGCATTGCAGATGAATATAATCAATATAGACCAAAATGGGCGTTGAAACGCATATTTCAACGTGAAAAAAGTTTTACCGAATTATATGTTTCGTATCAAGAAGTAGCTGTTGCATTATCTCAATCGATACAAAACTCACGCCAAGCTGATATCTTGGATATCCGATTTAATAGAGGAAGAGCTATTCATATATCTCGGTTAAATTTTAATCTTCCCGATGCCGATAAGCTTAATACTTTTGCCGGTCATCGCTGGTATTATCATCCGTATTGGAAGCCTCCTCATAATGCCAAGCAATTTATATCATCCGTCGAAAATTTACTCTGCGATTGTTTACATGTAGATTCCGATTTGCCTCGTTATGTAGGTGTTGAATATTATGTAACAAACAATAAAACTCTGCGGATGCATTTAGTGAATTTTTCTTATCCTAAGCAGTCTGTTTATAATAAGACTCTTTCGATAATTTTGCCCCCTTTAGCGAATGGCAAATGCGAAATAACTTATTTTCAGCTGCGAAACGTAAAAACTGAAACTGCCAGAGTCGAAAATAATATTCTTAATATCCGTTTACCGAAGTTTGATTTATTGCTTACTGTTGAAATATGCGAATTAGGAGCTAATAAATTACTTTGCGCGAAAGAACATCTTAACAAATCCGTTCAACAATAGCAGGCGGGCAGATACATTGCGTAGAGTGAAGCATCGTAAATATAGAAACGGATACGTAAAGCTCTGCGAAATACGTTGTTGTTGTCAATAGCATCTGATAATTTTCGTCCTTTCCATTGTACGAGAGTTTTGAGGCAATCGCCATGCAGTTTATTACAATTATCTTTATCAAAGCCTTTGATAACTTTTCCGTTGAAATCGCAAAGTTCAGCTACAATTTTTCCTCGCGGAGCATGAAGATTAATATACAAATCTCCGCTTTCCAGAAGGTATAGCGGTTTGGTTTCGATAATAGCGGGCTCGCTTGGATTTTTAGGCTTTATCGATTGAAATCTATCGGTAGCTAAGGTCGCTACGCCTATCTTATAACGATGTCCTTCGGAACGTTTTTTGTCGGTTGATGCGTAATAAAAAAACATTTTATCCCGATAAAATACAATTTGGCTGCTCGTCGTCAGCCATTTGCTATCCCATTGTTCGGGGTTTCCCCGAGACAAAAAAGTCTTTCTGTTGCCGATACGATGCCAGTCAAAGCCATTTCGGCTTATTGCAAGTTGCGTATCACAGACTCCTTCCTCTATTACAACAACACCCTTGTCTTCATATTTCGACTTTACATATTCGTCGATATGAAACATTGACAATAATCCAATGTACTGATTGCCTCGCCTCGTAACGGAAAACTGATGAATTTGATGATAAGGGTCTCCGTCTTTTATGTCAGCTCTGAGCAATTCTGTTGGCTCCGACCAATTCAGAAAATCAGAAGAAATTGCAGTGCGGACATATCGAACACGGATATCTGCTCTGCTATGTGCTTGAGATGTTAATTTTCCTCGTGTTCCTCTCATATATGCAATATAACATTGCTTATCGGGATTCCATACAACGCTTTGTCCCGTGTCGGACTTGCCCGCGACAGCAGGTCTGCCTTTATTAGGTCTCCAGACAATTCCGTCCGAACTTGTTGCGGTATAACACCAGCGAGAACATTGAAGTTTATCTTGTAGATGGGGACGATATTTGGAATATGAATCAAAGAATAACAAATATTTTTCAGACGGATTGTCATCATGCTCATTGCGTACAACACATGGGCCATGAATATTAGCTTGCATACCTAACAATATATTTGTTTGTAAATGATTTTCATAAGAGTTCAAATTAAAAAGAGGTTTTCGCCAAGTAAATCCGTCATTACTTTCAGCATAACATAGAAATTGTTCCTTTTGCATTCCCTTTGCGCCGGATTGGTACCACATTCGCAGGCCGCTGTTATTATCACCCGGTAAAACAGTACCGTATACCGTAACATACAACTTTTCCCAAGGATAATCACACTTGATTATGGGATTGTCCTCATATTTTTGAGGCTGGGACAACATACGGCATACGTTGTATTCCCAACTTATTTTTTTATTATCCAGAAATAATTCAATCTCACTCATATTTTGCTTTATCCCTTAAAAATCCGATTAAATTATTTTACAGAGAAGAAATATCTGCTATATAGATTTGCCGCTTTCCGCTGTGCGATGAATCAAAGCATATTTGCTTATTATTTCTCGAAAATCGCGGATGTAGGTCGCAACGTGCTTGTTGAATCCACATTTGGGAATAAAATCGCCCGAGTATCTTCAAACTGTCGGTTTTCAACCGATATATCATCAAAGTTCGATTAGATTCTTCGTCCGGATAAGTATCGGTTAGAATCAATTCTTCCTCGTCCGAACAACTGCAATGGCCGTCTCCAAAAGGAGTTAAAGATTTTTCGCCTATAATCTGCACTTGTTGGGTCTTATCGGTAAACAAAAAGTAACGTTGGCCTATATTATATTTATTTGCCCATGCAAGAATCTGAGTATTATTTTTCCAGTCAAAATGACTTGTCATTCCGTCGTCATTTAAGAGATATAAATCTGTTCCGTCAATATTAGCTGTAAACATTCTTGTACAGCGATTAAACGGAAAATCTTTAGCGGTAGAATTACACCGATTTAAAAAAATAAATCTTTTATCGTTTGGCGAAAACAAAAGATGATTAAACCAGTGTTTAGTATTTTGCATAACAGGATTAGGATTGATATTTGCTATTTGTGCCAGAGAAATAATAAGTTCATAACATCCTGTTTTAATATCCATAAGATAGATGCCGTCGTTGTCAGGTATAAACTCATTCTTGTAAGGGTCGTCCAATCCTTCATATCCGTATCCCGGCCGAGTGTCAGCCAATCTCGCAAAATTTAGCGAAAGGGCATATCGACCGTCATTGCTGACAGCTGCCACCGGCAATGGCAAAACATTTTCTTCACCTTTGTTGATATCGTAAATAACGGAAACGAATTTTCCGCTACGCCTATCATTGAAAATT
>CAZKNI010000188.1:0-5477 GCA_964554055.1 uncultured Phycisphaerae bacterium
GTCATACAATAAGTAATTTCCCTGTCATGCAGAATCGCTCCGCCACCTGTGAGTCTGCGGACGATGTCGAGTTTGGACAGCTCGGAATATTTCTGAAAAAATTGATAATAATCCTGAAAATATCCGAGAGAAATCGTTGGCGCAGACCAATAATAGAAACGAAATCTCGCTCTTTTATCTTCAACGGTGCGCATGAGCATCATTTCATCGATGCCCATTTGTTTTGCGCCGTCAGCTGTTATTGACGGATAAAATATTATAGAGTTTGCCGTTATTTTCAGTTCATTCATATTCGCATAATATTGGATTACAATTGAATATTCAAGGTGAGTTTGAGTTTTGATTTTAGCAGCGAGTAAGATTAGCCGATTTATTAGATGTCAGATTGCAAATGTATTGCTATTGAAATCTCAAATAGTCCGATAAAATATAGATGATAAGCTGTTAATTGCATATCATCGTAGATATATATCACAAACAATATTAAAAACAAATTTATGGAAAATACAAATCAAATAAAGAGGGCAAAATTATGCGACTGTTAAAAACATTTTCCGTTGCTCCGTATCTTCCGGACAGATTAAAACGGCTTGAGGAACTCGCTCATAATATTTGGTGGTGCTGGCATCCAAACGGAATAGACCTATTCCGCAGGATAGACAGCGATTTATGGGAACAGGTTAATCATAATCCGGTAGCTATGCTCGGAAACGTCGAGCAAGCTAAACTTCAAGCAATTAGCGAAGACGACGGTTTCTGTTCACACATGGAGCGTGTCTTGGATGAGTTCGACAGATACATGACTGAGCCTCGCTGGTACCAAAAAACTCACGGCGAAGCGCCAAAAACCGCTGATGGCCGTCCCGTAACGATGGCATATTTCTGTGCGGAATTCGGATTGACCGATTGTCTTCCCATTTATAGCGGCGGGTTAGGAATATTAGCGGGAGATCATTTAAAATCAGCCAGCGATTTGGGGTTGCCTTTTGTTGCGATAGGGCTTTTATACAAACAGGGATATTTCAGGCAATATCTCAATGCCGATGGCTGGCAGCAAGAAGCGTATCCCGATTATGATTATTCGAATACTCCTGCGGAACCTGTATTACGTGAAGACGGAACGAATATGACGATAGAACTTGATTACGCTGGACATAAAATATTCGTACAAGTTTGGCGTGTCAACGTTGGAAGAATTAAGCTGTATTTGCTTGATACAAGTTTGCAGGCAAATAGCCCGATGGATAGAGAAATAACATCTCGGCTGTATGGCGGCGACCTTGAAATGCGTATAAAACAAGAAATCCTTTTAGGTATAGGAGGATTAAGAGTTCTTAAAGAGCTTGGATATTGTCCCGCAACTTGTCATATGAACGAGGGGCATTCCGCATTTATGGCTTTGGAACGAATACGCCAATTGATGGAAAATCAGGGATTAAGTTTCGAAGAGGCTAAGGAAGCTACTGTTTCGAGCAATATTTTCACGACGCATACTCCTGTGCCTGCTGGCAATGATATATTTCCCGCTGCTATGATGGAAAAATATTTTTCACATTATTATCCAGCGTTAGGGCTATCGAGAAAACAATTTCTTGCACTCGGAAGGCAGAATCCTAATGATGATAATGAGCCGTTCAGTATGACTGTTTTAGCTCTCAAACTTGCCGGCTTTAGCAACGGAGTAAGCGAGCTTCACGGTGATGTTTCGAGGCGTATGTGGCAGAATGTTTGGCCCGGATTGCCAGTTGATGAGATTCCGATAACACACGTTACAAACGGAATTCACACGCTTAGCTGGACAAGCAAAGATATGGACGAGTTGCTTGACAGATATTTAGGTCCGCAGTGGATTAACAGCCCGGACGACAAGGATATTTGGAAAAAAATATATCATATTCCGGACGCAGAACTTTGGCGCACTCACGAAAGACGACGTGAGCGTCTTGTCGCTTTTGCAAGGAGAAGGCTTAGACTTCAGCTTATCAAACGAGGAGCGACAAAATCCGAGATTTTGCAAGCGGAAGAAGCTCTCGACCCGGAAGCTCTTACGATAGGGTTTGCAAGGAGATTTGCAACCTACAAACGGGGAACATTGCTTCTTAGGGATATAGAAAGACTGTCAAAAATCCTAAACGACAGCAAAAGGCCTGTACAGATTATCTTCGCGGGAAAAGCACATCCAAGAGATGCTGAAGGAAAGGACCTTATCAGGCAAATCATACATATTGCCAGAAGAGAAGACTTAAGACGAAAAATTGTATTTTTAGAAGATTATGACATCAACGTAGCGAGATATCTTGTACAAGGTGTCGATGTTTGGCTAAACACGCCACGCCGACCGATGGAAGCATCGGGAACGAGCGGAATGAAAGTTGCCTGCAATGGCGGACTCAATATGAGCATTCTTGACGGCTGGTGGGTTGAAGGGTTCAATAGCGAGTTAGGCAACGGCTGGGCTATAGGGCAAGGCGAAATGTATGACGATACGGAGTATCAAGACCAGATAGAAACGCAGGCAATTTATAATTTGCTCGAAAAAGAAGTTGTGCCTATGTTTTATGATAGAGGCCCGGACGGATTGCCGCGAAAATGGATTGAACGAATGAAAAATTCGATGGCTTCCCTTTCGCCCGTGTTTAATACGTATCGAATGGTCAAGGAATATGCACAACGAGCATATATCCCAGCTGCCAAATGGCTCATCAGAATGACGGACAACAATTTCGAGCAAGCGATAAATATTGCACGATGGAAGCAGCAGGTATCTACAAATTGGCCTGGCATAAGAATCGAATCTGTCGAACAGGAATCTGAAGATAAGCTTGTTGTGGGCAATGAGCTTAAAGTTCGTGCTTCGGTCAGGTTGGGCGAGCTTAAGCCTGACGATGTAGAAGTTCAGCTTTATATAGGAACGATTAACGGTCACGGTCAGCTCAAGCATCAACAGACATTAAATATGCAATGCATACATTCTAACTCTCACGTACATTTATACGAAGGTGCTATTCCGTGTAGCTCAACCGGAATTCACGGCTATGGCGTCAGGGTATTGCCCAAAAATGAAAATCTGCCGAGCAAGTATGACCCGAATTTGATTGTTTGGGCTGAATAGAAATACAAAATCACAACAGTTTGATTATATCTTGCGTTATATTTTATGATTACATAGCTCGGAGAGTTTTGTCCTGAAAAATTGATTTTAATATTCATTTGTCGGGTGCGAATACGCGACCGCTACGCTCACTCCGTCATTGCAAGCGAGTCAAACTTTAAAACTGAAGGACTCTCCCCCTCGTCATTGCGAGCGAAGCCGTCAGGCGTAGCGCGGCAATCTCGTTTCTTCTCAATCCACAATCCGCAATCGACAATTCCTCTTGGCCTGTCAAGCCCTAAAACCGAATAACGTTTCATATCAAAACAAAAGCCTTAATCCTGAAAATTTCAGCTTCTCGGGACAAAGGCTTAATCCTTGAAGTTTTAGGGCTTGGCAAAGTGAAGCGTGTGAACGGACTTGTTCGTTCCCGCTAGATGAAGATTTTCGAGAAGGTTTGCCAAATAAATTGCACGAGCACGAATTTTGCGTACAGAGAGAATTATTTACGCATTAACAAATTGCAGAGCTACAAACTGATTTCCCTCTAATATTGATTGGCCTCGATTCACCCTTACAACGCGAGCAGTGAACACTTTGCTTTCTTCTATAGAGTCGTCAGGTGCGGGAAAATTAACTTCTACCGAATCATCTTGTCGTATCGGAGCTGTCAAGGGTAATTTTATCAGTGCGCCGGTAGCTGATATATTTGCGCTGCGTCCGTTGTAAAATTGCTGTGTGTTATCATGCCACAAGCAGACAGGCCAATCAAGTTTTACTCGCTTTGCAGCTCTTCTCTCTTGTTGAGCTACCGTATTCATAGATTTACTCCTGCCAAATATTTTGTGTTATTAATTTCTATAAACTTATTATCGGAATATTGGCTTGCATGAGTTTAATTTGCTACCTGCCGGCAGAATTTGAATATCTGCTATAAAATTCAGGGGCGACGTTGAGCTGTAAAAATGCTCGTGAAATGTATATGTCAGATATGATATTCTTCTATTGCTTGCATAATTGTCATAAAACTTTCTTGCCAACGATTTTCGGGTACATCTTCCGTTATGCCGATAATGAATTTAGGATGATTTTTTGCAGATTCGAGTAGCTCACGAGTAACTTGTGCTATTTTTTCATTCGAAGATAAATGTACCGAAGACGGAAAATTTATCCATAAACATTTATCGGGCCAAGCGCGTATCGCTTCATCAAGGGTCATATCCGTATCGGGCGCAGGAGTAAATGCCTCGATATAATCAAGGCCGCTCTTCGCAATCAGCGGAGCAAGCTGACGGCAATTTCCGTCATAATGAGAACCTATCAGTTTTCCGTGCCTATGAAAAATCTCAGATGCCTCTTGATAATGGGGAATATACATTTCTTCATATACTTTCGGGCCTATTATTTCGACTGTTACATTTCCGCCATAATTAAAGAATAATGCAGGAGATTTTGCTATAAGTTCGTATCGTCGTCGAGCAGCGGCGGCAAGAGCATTATATAATTTCATTATCTCGTCTCTGCGTTCCATCCATTCAAAGCAAAATGTTTCTGTTCCCATAAAGTTGCTTATTATTGCTTGAAGAGGCTCTAAGCCTATTCCGCCTCGATATAAAACATCGCCGCCTGCTAATTTTTGAGCATTTACAAATGCCTCGTAATTAGCTTCGTACTGTTCATTTTCCATTATAAAAATCAACGGCTTGTAATCTTCAGGCTTGCTGAACAGATGCTTATGTGTCCATTTAGTCCATCCTTGATCCTCTACAATGGAATATAAATTTCCGACAGGCGTCTCAACATCGGTGCGAATATACTTTTTTTCATTTTCGATATAATGAGTTATTGTCGTTTTAACGTTTTGCCGACAGACTTTAATGACGTTTATTGTTCGATTTATAATGCACAATCCCATATTGCGAAGCTTACGTTCTGTCTCGCATTGCGGAAGCTTGCGTTCGTAAACGGTAAAAGGCGTTTTATCAACGTTTAAGCCTTTCAACGCGCGTAATACTCTTTCAGCTGGGGTGATATTCATTTGTATTTTCCTTAATATTTTCCGTACTCCAAAGCGGTTTCGATAAATACTCGATAATTTTCGAAAGTTTTCGGAGAAAGCGGGTCATTAATAGGAGCAGCTGTCGGCATAATTACAAATCGCCCGTTAGGCTTGGCTTGCTCAATGGCTTCGATTACGAACTGACGAACTTCTTCGCAGCTGCCGTGCTCCAAAAGTCTCAATTCAATATTGCCAAATAACGTTACTGTCTCGCCTATAAGTTTTTTCACTTCGCCAAGCGTAATGTCTCCATCGGGCAGAGGCTCAATGGGATCGAGCGCATCCGGTTCGGTTTTCATTATCTCATCGAGTACCTTTCCTATCTTT
>CAZKNI010000189.1:0-10381 GCA_964554055.1 uncultured Phycisphaerae bacterium
TTGAAACCAGTCAGCTGCTTGTTGACGAAATTGGGGTACGCCCCATTGTAACGGATATTGATGATTTGCAGGGTCGTATATTGCTTTGCTCATTTTGTCGATAATAAATTTGGGCGTCGGTAAGTCGGGGTCGCCTATTCCGAGATTGATTACATCGTGTCCAGCGTCAATAAGCGCTCGCTTCTTCTTGTCTATTTCTACAAACAGATAAGGCGGCAACTGTTTAAGTCTGTCAGCAAATTCTATTTTCATACAGCTCTCCGAATAATAAGTTAACAACACATTGACCAGTATGTGCAATTATTGTAAAAAGAGCAAGCTAATAGGTCAATGATTATGATGCTAAAAGGAATAAAGCTACGTTCGTTTTATCGCTGATGGATGGGCGAGAAAGTAACAATCGTGTCGTTCGGACGGAAAAAGGCTATATATCTTGCATGTGTTGTTATATAATATGCGCTTCGTAGAATGTAAAAGAGTCTCTATTCTATTGGGAGTATGAAACAATGAGCGAACAAATCAAATTGTATTATAAAAATGCGACAGATGAGATAATTGGAAGCGAACATGGCTTGAGCCTCTCGGAGCTCGAATCTTATCAAGCGAATATAGCGGATATAATAGGCAAGATAAACGAACAGACGCAAGCGGGCAAACTTATGTATCGTAAATTGCCCGAAAATATCGAAATGGCTGACAAAGCCCAACAGCTAGCGAATAAGTTTCGCGATAAGTGCGATAATCTCGTTGTTCTCGGCATAGGCGGTTCCGCTCTCGGTACGATAGCGTTGCAGACAGCTCTCAATCATCCGTTTCATAACTTACTCGACAATGCCAATCGAAACAATCCGCGATTGTTCGTAATGGACAACGTTGACCCCGTGCAATTCTCGGGATTGCTGGAGCTGCTTGAAAATCAACTTGACAGAACGATTTTTAACGTGATAAGCAAGTCGGGCGAAACAGCGGAGACAGCTTCGCAATTTCTTATAATTCGCAATCTTATTCGTGAAAAACTCGGAGAGGAAAATCTTGCGAAACATATCGTTGTAACAACAGACGCCCAGTCGGGCACATTGAGGAAAATAGCTGACAGTGATGGCTATGACGCTCTTGAAGTGCCAGCGGGTGTAGGCGGGAGATTTAGCGTGCTTTCACACGTAGGCCTATTTCCCGCTGCTATGTGTGGCGTTGATATATATCAGCTGCTCGAAGGGGCGCGTGATATGAACGCTCGCGTATCAAATGACAAATTATTTGAAAATCCAGCTGCCTTGTTTGCATTGATACAGTTTTTGTTTTATCAAAAAGGCAAACCGATGTCTGTTTTTATGCCTTATAGCTATCAGCTAAAAGACCTTTCCGACTGGTTTCGTCAGCTTTGGGCTGAGAGTCTCGGAAAAAATAAGACGCTTGACGGAAAAGAAGTCTTTGTTGGGCCTACGCCTATAAAAGCTCTCGGGGCGACAGACCAGCATAGCCAAGTTCAACTGTATCGAGAGGGCCCGAACGACAAGGTCATTACGTTTCTTGAAGTCGAGCAATTCGATAAATGTGCGGAAATTCCGAATGAATTGCCGAATGTTGAAAGCATAAATTATCTTAGCGGCAAGACATTAGCTCAGCTCATAAACAACGAAAAGGTAGCTACCGAATATGCGTTAGCTGCTTCGTTACGTCCGAGTCTTACGATATTGTTTCCGAGAATAACGCCTTATTCCGTCGGACAATTTATCCTTATGCTCGAGATGGCAACGAGCGTAGCGGGCGAGCTGTTCTATATCGACGCATATAATCAGCCAGCTGTCGAATTAGGTAAAAAAGCAACATTTGCTCTTATGGGCCGTCCCGGTTACGAACAATTAAAATCGGAGTTGACGCCCTTTATAAAGAGAGACGAGAGATTTTTAGTGTGATTTGACAGGCTGACAGTATGTCATAGATAAGTTTCCGCTTATAGGCAAAATTGTCAAAAGCTGTAATCTTAAATTACTCTTTCGCACTTCGCTGTCATAATTGTTTGCCTCACAAGAGGTTATAAGGGGCAAATTTTCGTCTGAAATGGTATGTTATTTGCTACAAATTATTCTCGACGCAGAAAGTGCGTCCGTGCGATATGTTTTTTATAGGTGAGCAGACAAGATGCCGACAGGTTTGGCCAACAGGAGGATAAAAATTCTTGTAGCGGACGAACCTGCTGAATGGGTTCGCCGGTTCGATAGGCTATTTGTGTTTAAGCCTGTCGATTTTATAGTAACCGGAAGAAGCTTAAACAAGCTTGACGAGTTGAAAACAGGCAATCTCGATTTAGCTATGATAGCGGGTGATATTCCGGGCTTCGACGGTTTGGAATTGGCGAGGCGAATTCACAGATTAATGTCGGATTTGCCGGTCATTATGCTCGGAAGCAAAAAGTCGAGACACTGGTTCGAACAAGCGTTACAAGCAGGTGTGAAGTCGGTAATTCCTCGGCCGATTGATATAACTCAGCTGGTCGAGTTAACGGTAAAATGTTTGTGTATAAATTAAATAGAACATTGTTCGTTGTGTTTTTAAGAGAAAGGAGCTACAAAAAATGAAGCTTAAACCTTTGGGCGACAAAGTATTAGTTAAAAGAGTAGAAGCAGAGGAAAAAACAGCTGGCGGAATTGTTCTTCCGGATACTGCGAAGGAAAAACCCAAAAGAGGCAAGGTAATCGCTGTGGGCGAGGGAAAACTCAGCGAGGACGGCTCACGCTGCAAACCTCAAGTTTCCAAAGGCGATGAAATCATTTTTGCCAGTTATGCCGGAACGGAAATTAAGCTCGACGGAGAGGAATATTTGATTATGGATGAAAGCGACATCTTAGCGATTGTCGAGTAATTGGCGAAATTCAGCATAGGTTCAACCTATTTTTGGTAATCGAACAAAATAGAATAAAAGTAAACGAAAAAAGAAAAAAGGTTGTTTTTCAAGGAGAAAATAAAATGGCGGCAAAAAAATTAGCTTTTGATGTTGAAGCAAGAGAAGTAATTCGCCAGGGCGTAAAGAAACTTGCCCGGGCAGTTAAAATTACACTCGGACCGTGTGGACGAAACGTTGTTATAGAAAAGTCTTTTGGTGCGCCCACTGTTACGAAAGACGGCGTTACGGTAGCGAAAGAAATCGAGCTTGAAGACCCTTACGAAAATATGGGCGCTCAGATGGTTAAGGAAGTTGCCTCCAAGACATCAAACGTAGCAGGCGACGGGACAACGACAGCTACGATTTTAGCGGAAGCTATTTTCGATGAAGGACTCAAAAACGTAACAGCTGGCGCTAATGCGATGGAGCTTAAGCGTGGAATCGACCGAGCGGTAGAAGCTATGGTTGACGAGTATAAGAAGATGTCCATAAAAGTAGAGTCCGAAAAGCAAATAGCACAAGTTGCTACATGTGCAGCTAATCAGGATAAAGAGATAGGCCAGCAAATAGCGGAAGCTATGCAAAAGGTTGGCAAAGACGGTGTTATTACGGTAGAAGAGGGCAAGAGCCTCGAGACGTACGTTGACCTTGTCGAAGGTATGCAGTTTGATAGAGGCTATATTAGCCCGCATTTCATAAATGATGCCGAAAGCATGCAAGTCGTGCTCGAAAAACCGCTTATCCTGATTCACGAGAAAAAGCTCTCGTCTGCGAAAGATTTGGTTCCGGTGCTCGAAAAGGTTGCAAAAGCGGGCAAGCCGCTTTTAATAATCGCTGAGGATGTCGAAGGCGAAGCTCTTGCAACTCTTGTTGTAAACCGATTGCGTGGCGTATTGCAGTGCTGTGCGGTTAAAGCTCCGGGCTTTGGCGATAGGCGTAAAGCTATGCTCGAAGATATCGCTATTCTCACGGGTGGAAAAGCGATTTTCGAAGATTTGGGAATTTCGCTTGAAAGCCTTGACCTTAGCGACCTGGGCTCAGCTAAGATGGTAAAGGTTGACAAAGAGAATACAACTATTATCGAAGGTGCGGGCTCTCTCGACGCTATCAAAGGTAGAATCGAACAGATTAAAACGGAAATTGAAGCAACGACAAGCGATTACGATAGAGAAAAACTTGAAGAGCGTCTTGCCAAACTCGCAGGTGGCGTAGCACAGATTAACGTAGGAGCAGCTACGGAAGTCGAGATGAAAGAGAAAAAGGCTCGTGTCGAAGATGCCCTTCACGCTGCACGTGCTGCTGTCGAAGAAGGCATCCTTCCGGGCGGTGGCGTTGCTCTGCTTAGAGCAATTAAAACTCTCGACAAACTTAAATTAACAGGCGACCAGAAAACAGGCGTTGAGATTGTCAAACGAGCTGCCCTTGCTCCTATCAAGCAGATAGCTGAAAATGCAGGTTTGGACGGTTCGGTTGTCTGCCAGAAGGTTTTGGAAGATGGCGAGAATCCGAATTTCGGATATGATGCGTTAGCTGGCAAATATTGTGATTTGGTCAAAGCGGGCGTTATCGTTCCTACGAAAGTTGAGCGAACTGCTTTGCAGAACGCATCGAGTATCGCTGGATTACTCCTAACAACTAGCTGTGCCGTAGCGGAAATTCCCGAAGATAAGCCAGCTGCTCCTGCAGGTGGACCGGGAGCAGGTATGGGAGGCATGGGTGGAATGGGAGGAATGGGCGGAATGATGTAATCCGTCAATTTCTTTCCTGAATAGTTACCGAAAGCAGCGAGAAAAACTCTCGCTGCTTTTTCTTTTTATATATTCGTATTGCCGCAATCTAACATTTTTCGAAAAAATAGTTTTGTTTGCATCACCTTTTTCAGGAAAAACGATTTTCGCCGTCGCAGCATCTCTCGTCGTAAACGAGAACGAGTTACATTCGTCATTGCGAGCGAAGCCGTCAGGCGGAGCGCGGCAATCTCGTTTTCTTATGTTGTGCGAAAAACAATTCTTGCTGTCTCAGCATCTCTCATCGCGAGCAAAAACAGGCTTCGCCTGTCGCTCCCAAACGACGTCATTGCGAGGAGTCGGACCCTAAAATCTAAAAATGTTTCATGTTGGGACAAACGCTTTTAATATTTGAATTTTAGGGTCTGACGACACGGCAATCTATATTTTTCGTAGACCGTTGACCGTTTCTGCTCACGCCGCGAAGTTTCGCGAAGCGAAACGAAGCGCAAAAACAGGCTTTGCCTGTCAATCAACAATCTTCAATCTGCAATCATCAATCTCTTCAGCTCGTCATTGCGAGGAATGAGCCCGAAGGGCGAATGACGCGGCAATCTAATTCCAGAAAAGGCCTGTGTTGCACATTTTCGAAAATGCTGTCTTACGCCGCGAAGAGAGTGCAACGAGCGCAGCGCGAGAACCCCGAAGGGGCGCGAGGAACGATTTTCCTCGTCGCAATGTCTTTCGCCGTGGACAAAAACAGGCTGTGCCTGCGAATAGATTATCGTTTTCGAAAGACACAAAAAGCTGTCATATTTACGCGAGAGAATGTAAGAGCTGATAGGCTTGTCGCAGACGAAGCCTTCGTCTGCGACAAGCCTATTCTCAATAATCGCATTAAACGAGTGATTTCGTCGGCGCTGATTATCGCCGATTCGCAGCGCAACGCGCGACAAACTTGAATTTACAACTTTCGCTCCTGCGCAACATCATTGCGAGCGCAGCCGAAGGCTGAGCGTGGCAATCTAATGTCTGCATCGCCGAGAAACAATTTCGCCGTCGCATCATCTTTCGCCGCGAGCAAAATTGTAAAAAGCCCGTCCGATGAACTTAATCATCGAACGGGCTTATATGTAAAACTTTCCCTCTCTTTAAGCCTCCGTGCTCGTTACGCTTAAGTCATCCCTGACTGTATAAAAGAGAATTTTCCTCTCATCTCATCATCAATTGATAGCTGCTATTGGCCCCGATGCAAGCCGTCGCCTTCGTTTCGGTTCGGACGGATTGCGAGGCAAATGTAATTTGGGATTCATATTTTTAGCTATGTCAACAACATTTACGGGGTCGGTAGCGTAAAAGTCAGCTTTTATTTCTTCCCAGAGTCCTTCAACTCTATTGAAGATGCCTCCCGTAACAATAATATTCATAAACGGGCATGAACCTATATCGTGAATTCTTTCTATGAGCTGACGTGTTAGCGGGACGCCCGACGGTAAGCTACCGTAAATCACAAGAATATCGGGTGTAACTTGACCTAAAAAAGCTGTTATCTCGTCATCAGGTACTCCGCCTCCCAAAAAGTAACAATTCCAGCCGTCCGCTTCCAATAAATCGCAACACATCTGTGCGCCCAATTCTTCCGTTTCCGCTTGTGCACAAATAATGACAGCTGTTTTGCCGGAAGAATCAGCAGGAATTAGCTGAGCCTGAACCTGATCAGTAATAAATCGGTTAATCCTTGTCGCTAAATTTCTTATAAGAATAGAAATTTCATTTGCACGATACATATTTTCGACTTTTTCCATTGCTGGAAATAATATTTGCCTGTAGATTTCTTGAGGTTTGATAGCTGATGCAATAGCTTTTCTGATGATATTTCTTGCTTGATTGCGATTTCCGGATAATAACGCTTCGGAATACAGTTCAAATAAATTGGAAATATTCATAATTTTGTCTCCGTAATGTATTAAGTTTCCATTGTGTTAATTTAGGCAAAATAGTTAATCTGGGTATATTATCGAAATTTCACGCTCAAAAACTTTAACCATTTTATATATTTTCTCTAAATTAACACAAATTGTAGCTTGTAATTTTTAAGGGTATATTCAAAAATTTGAGTAATTCCTTGTTTTTTACAAAATTATTCTGATTTTCGTGAACGGAAATTGAGAATGTGATTGAGTGAAAAATTTTCAAATTTTCATAATTTTTGTATCTTATCTTGACCGGTAACAAATTTCTCTTTAATATTTAATTATGTCTATCTTATCCGTACCGTTAACAATAAGAAGCACTCAAAGGCTGGGACAAATTGCGCTTGTCTTTACGAGGCACGGGTTTGGCCATTTTATTGCGCGAATTAGAATCAAACAATATATTCCGTTGCTTAACAGGATTATTACTCGGCGTAAACCTCTTAAAGAGCCTGCATCGCAAATGCGTATAGGTCAACGACTTGTAGCTATTTGCGAAGAACTTGGCCCTACGTTTGTCAAATTAGGGCAATTGTTGAGTTCTCGTCCCGACCTTCTTCCGCCCGATGTTATAGAAGATTTGCAACAGCTTCAAGATAAAGTAGCCCCTTTTCCGACTCAGCAAGCGCACAAAATAATAAAAGAAGAGTTCGGAAAATCTGTTGAAGAGTTATTTGACGAATTTGGCCCCGAGCCATTGGCAAGCGGCTCGATTGCGCAAACGTATCATGCAATAACAAAAGACGGACGAGACGTTGTCGTTAAAATTCGTCGGCCTTTTATAGAAAACATCATTAGGCTGGACATGCATTTGCTCGAAAAACTCGCTGAAAGTATCGAATATCATGTGCCGGAATTGAGAATATATAAGCCGGTAATGATTATAGACGAATTTAATCAATCTATCACACGTGAACTCGATTTGCTTAACGAAGCAACCGTTACGGATAGAATTTGCAATTTTTTTGCGGATAATCCGAATATCATAATTCCTTCGGTTGTTTGGCCGTTAACAACAAATCGTGTATTAACAATGACTTATATCAAAGGTGTCGAATTCAATTATGCGATTAATAATCCGGATGTACATATCGACAAACCCGTCATAGCGCGAGAGCTAATTAAGTGTTTTATGAAACAATTTTTGGAGCTCGGACTGTTTCACGCAGACCCTCATCCGGGTAATATCCTGATAATCCCGCCTGACAGGTTTGCGCTAATAGATTTCGGAATGGCTGGCCAACTTGATGTGAACAGATGTGTCGCCTTGATTATGATGCTTATGGCAGGAAATTATAGGCAGATGGATTTGGTCATGGATATCCTTAACGATATGAATGCACTTGGAATTGATACGGATATTGAATTGCTTAAGCGGGATTTAACCGCTATGATAGACAAATATCAGGCATTACCTTTGAAATTCATGGATTTTCGTACAATATTTTTTGAGGTAATCTCGCTTACACGTAAACATCACATCGTTCTGCCACGAGACTTAGTTCTTGTAGGCAAATCGCTCGTAGCTATTGGCGGAGCGGCACTTATGCTTAATCCCGATATGAATCCCGTTGATATAATCCGTCCGGAAGTTCGAAGTGCGGTAGCGAGGCTGTTTAACAGGGAAAATATTTCACGCGAAATGATTCTATCATTTTGGCATAGCTCTATGTTAGTTAAAGACATGCCAAAACAGATAAGGGAATTTACACGAAAGACCCTTAGAGGACAAATGAAATTTCAATTTGATATGCCACAAGTTGATCTTCTAACTCGTGAACTCGATAGGTCTAGCAATAGGCTATCATTTGCTATTATAATAGCAGCTATCATAATTGGTTCGAGCTTAATTTTTCATGCGAAAGTCGGACCTTTTTGGGCGGGTATGCCTGTATTGGGCTTGACAGGTTTTCTTGTTGCGGGCATAATGGGGCTTAGCCTTGTTATTGCTATATTGAAAAGCGGCAAAATGTCTTAAATACTTGATTACGATGTGATTATCTATAGCTGTAAAAATAGCTGCAATTTGATGAACGTAACAGAGGAGTATAAATGTTATTGATAATTGATAATTATGATTCATTTACATATAATTTAGTTCAGCGGATAGGCGAATTAAATCCTGAAATTGAAACTCTTGTATTTCGCAACGATAAAATTACAATTGACGAAATAGAGAAGCTTAGTCCCGAAAGAATTCTTATCTCGCCAGGCCCCTGTACGCCTTTGCAAGCTGGCATAAGCAATGACGTTATAAAGCATTTTGCGCCTAAATTGCCGATTATGGGTGTTTGTTTGGGTCATCAATGTATTGCTCATGTTTTTGGCGGAGAGATTGTCAGAGCTAAACGAATTATGCACGGGAAAACGAGCGAAATTTCTCATGACGGTAAAGGGCTTTATAAAGGGGTTGAAAATCCGTTTTCCGCTACTCGCTATCACAGTTTAATGGTTAATGAAGATACGCTTCCGGAATGTTTTGAAATTACAGCGAGAACAATAGACGAAAACGAGCTTATGGGAATTAGGCATAAAGAATTTTGTGTTGAGGGTGTCCAATTTCATCCCGAAAGCTTTCTTACTGATGCGGGATATAAGATTTTGGAAAATTTTTTGCATTTATGATATTTAGCGTTGTCGTGAATATAATTTTGGTTACGGTTTGTTAGGATTCATAAATTCTATTTTGGGAGAATCGAAAAATGACGGAAGAGAAAACTTTGAAAGAAAAAGTCGATGAGATGCTTCAGCGTGTTCGTCCTGCGTTACAAGCGGACGGAGGAGACGTACAATTAGTTGACGTTACCGAAGACGGAGTTGTTCAGGTTACTCTGCAGGGTGCGTGCGGAAGCTGTCCGATGGCTCAAATGACCCTGAAAATGGGTATTGAGAGGCATTTGAAAGAAAAATTGCCTGAAATCAAAGAAGTTGTAGCTGTATAGCTTAAGTGCCTCTTTAATTTTGCCGATGTTTCACGTGGAACGGCATGTTTCCGCTTTATTTGCGTTTCACGTGGAACATCGAAAACCTTCCTGTAACTCTGTCTCGCCAAACTACATTGTAATATTTTATAATATTGTTGATATTAAAACTTTGCTTTAATATTAAGCATTTTCCTGTTTTAGTATATCTAGCCCGAAAAAGTCGAAGATGGATAATTTACGCGTTAAGCAGCGTGAACGGCATTTGTCCTGATATGAAGCGTCTTTCGATTTTAGTGGCTGACAAGCAAAAAAGAGATTTAAGAGATTGATGATTGACAGGCACAGCCTGTTTTTGCTCGCGACGAAAGACGTTGCGATAACGAAAATCATTCCCCGCGCCCCTTGCGGGGTTCTCGCGCTGCGCTCGTTGCACTCGCTCCGCGAAATTTCGCGATGACAAGCGCAAGCTGCTTTTGCTCGCGACGAGAGACGCTGAGACGGCGAGATCTATTTCCCGCGAATAAGCTTGAAGATAACAGAACAATTTTCGCAGGCACGGGCGCAGCTCGTTCTTACGTTTCGTTTCGCTTCGCGAAACTTCGCGGCGTGAGAAAAAATAAAGAATTGATGATTGATGTCGGAGTGCCAAGCCTTAAAACTTCAAAATTAAGAGTTTGTTCCGGAATGTTGAAATTTAGGATTAAGGCTTTTATTTTGATATGAAACGCTTTTCGGTTTTAGGGCTTGACATGCCCGGGAAGAGAAAGAAGCGATTGAAGATTGAAAAGAGAAGAATTGCGGATTGTTGATTGATTCGCATCGCAGCGTTACGCGCTCCAATAAAGTTGCTCATTGCATCATGCCTCAACGCGA
>CAZKNI010000190.1:0-6365 GCA_964554055.1 uncultured Phycisphaerae bacterium
AAACATACCTTATGCCGAGTATCGGAACCCATACGAGTTCCTTTGCCACCGCATAAAATAACAGCTGCTGACTGAAGCAATAATTTCGAACTTTCCGTTTTAGCCATAATTTCTTCTAATGGAAAATTAAATGCGTTCGTCCAGCTGAATTATTCTTCTTCTATCATCTGATCATAGAACCCGACATAATCATTCGGATCTTCACCGGCACGCATCTTAATAGCTGCCCTCGGATGAATATTGAGCTGACCGGTTATCATATAAGGAATCGAATACCCCCAATCCATTTTTTCTTTTAACGGATCCATAACATTCTGTACACATTCGAGAACAGGACGCAACTTAAATTTGGGATTGTGCAAAAATCCTATCAATAACTCTAACGGACAATTGCCCGCACCTCTTCCTATACCTGCAATTGTCGCATCAAGACGATTAGCACCTACAATAAGAGATTCTATCGTATTGGCATAAGCAAGCTGTTGATTGTTATGCGCATGAATTCCGACTTCTTTTCCCGTTCCCTCCAGCGCTTTAAGATATTTTTGAACAAGGTCTCTGACCTGCTCAGAATATAACGCCCCAAAACTATCGACAACATAAAGAGCGGATATCTCCGACTTGGCAATCTCATCCAACGCCTGATTAAGCTCTCGTTCCTGAACAATAGAAATTGCCATCAAATTTAATGTTACTTCATATCCTTTCTCGTGTGCATCCCTGACCATTTCCAACGCTGTAGGTATTTGATGAATATAAGTTGCAACGCGAATACAATCGATAACGCTTTCCTCTTTAGGAAGAATATCAGTATGATAATCGCATCTCTCAGCGTCTGCCATTACGCTGATTTTTATCGGACTGGGATTATCTCCCACGATACGCCTCAAATCTTCTTCGTCGCAATGCTTCCAAGGCCCAAACTCCGACTTTGGAAACAATTTTTTGGAATTTTTATAGCCTAATTCAATATAATCTACTCCGGCAGCTACGCATGTATCATAAACCGATTTGACGAAATCGTCATCGAAATGATGATTATTGATTAACCCGCCATCACGTACAGTACAATCATGAATTTTAATTTCAGGCCTATATGACACCCATGTTCCTTTCTTTTGTTCTTCTTTACTTGACATAATTCAACTCCGAATACACAAAATAAAATATAATTCTAAAATATTGAATTATTTATGATAAACAATATTGAGATTATTAGCAAGACATATAATAAGACGAAAGGAAATTGCAGATAATCTTCACAATTAATTATTCAGCGTGAAAACAATAAGATTCATCGCCAGCTGAACATAAAAACGAACTCAAACTGTCAAGCCAACCCCTTTGGAGATACTCTTTCAATTTCGCAACAGGCTCAAAAACCTCAAGGCAAAACACGCCCGTATATTTCATCTTCTTAAGTGTTTGAGCAACTTTATCCCAATCGATTGTGCCGCACACAAACGGAAGCCAATGATTGTCTTCCGTTCCGTTATTATCATGAGCATGAATAAATCCAAGCAAGCCGTCAGCTGCACGAAGCTTATCGGAAATATCCATATTATTCATATTGCAATGCCCCGTATCAAAACATATTCCCAAATTCTCAGAGCCAATAACAGCAATATCAGATGCCAACTCTATTGTATCGCTGCCATACGAAAAACTTGCAGGTAAATTCTCTATATAACAGTTTAATCCAAACTCTTCCATAATTCGCGCCAACGGCTCAAGAGATAAACGAAAATTATCTCTCGCATTAGGAATTTTCTCTTCTCGCCCACTCGGGTGCATTATGAAACTTTTAGCTCCAAGATTCGCTGAAAACTCCGCTTCTCTGCTAATTGCATCAAGTGCTTGTTGACGAGCTAACTCGTCATCACACGTCAAATCAAACTCTTCACCGAAATCACTGTGATATGAGTGAGCTATCAATTGATAATCATTAAGGACGGCAATTATTTCCTTTGCAGGCCATTTATTGCTTTTGTCGCGAACAACATGTACTTTTTCAATACCGACAGCTTTTATAACGGGAAATACATCTTCTATCGGAAAATCTTTAAATCCCGTCGGAGCAACAGAACTGAGCAACATTTGATTTCCTATTTTTATAAAACAAATATATAATGAGCCTTTTACTTTCTATTCTCATTTTTCAATTTTTCTATTTAAAGTATCCCTTATATACTCAGCTCGTAATTTCGTTCGCTCGTCTCCATCTAATTTCTGTCTTGAAATTATCTGCAAATGAGCTGGCTGAGTTGCTAAAAACAAATCATTTATTGTTTCAAGGTCGATTTCATTTATTATACCCATATGTAATCCCATACGAAGATGAGAAAGCAAAAACAGCGTCTCTTCCGTACTTATCGCCCTTGCATTTTGCAATATTCCATAAGCCCGCCAAACCTTATCTTCGAGTGCTATCCGCTTTTGTTTCAGCAAGACCTGTCTCGCTCGTTGCTCATACTCGATTATACGAGGAACAATCGTATCCGTAAATTCCTCAATAATTTCTTCTTCCGTCTTCCCCAATGTCGTCTGATTCGAAACCTGATAAAAATCTCCCAGCGCCTCCGTTCCTTCACCGTAAAGCCCGCGAACAGCTAAATGCATATCACGAGCAGCACGAAAAACACGTTCTATTTCTCCCGTCATTTTTAATGCAGGAAGATGTAACATAACGGAAACACGAATCCCTGTCCCCACATTTGTCGGACATGCTGTTAGATAGCCAAGCTGTTCATCAAAGGAATATTCAAGATTCGCTTCGAGTTCGTCATCAAGCCTGTTAATTTTTTCCCATATATCTTCAAGCTCGAATCCGCCTGCTAACACTTGAATACGAATATGATCTTCTTCGTTGACCATTATTGCAACACTCTCGTCCATAAGCAAAGCAACTCCTCTAGGACCTTCCGCATCTGCATGAGGACGAGAGATAAGATGACGTTCAACCAAAAGCTGTTTTTCAAGTGAGCTAAGCTCATCAAGTTTAAGATAAAAATATTTATTGACAAGAGACGTTCCGTTCAAAGCAGCTATTATCAAATCCTGAATATTCTCTTTGTCCGTATCAGAACAACGCGTAAGAAAATTAAAACCCGCCAAATTACGCGCAAGCCTAATCCGAGACGAAATTACAATTCCCGTCTCATTTTGAGAACCTCTAAGCCATTCCCCTCTTGTTGTAATCAACTGAGATATATGCTCTATCTGTTCCATTGTCATTTTTCCAGCAATTTAATTTTATCTCTCAAATTAGCAGCTAACTCGTAATTCTCAAGCTCAACTGCTTCCGCAAGCTGATTTTTGAGTATCATAATTTCATGCTGACGCTTGTGCTTGTTTTCTTTGCCGCCCGGTATTTTACCTACATGCTGAGTCCTGCCTTCATGTGCACGTTCGAGCAACCCCATAAGAGGCTCACGAAATACTTGATAATCATAAGGACAACCTAACAGTCCTCCGTTTCGAAATTGCATAAACGTAATTCCGCATCTTTCGCAAGTCAGCTGAGATAATTCGCTGACTTCAGACTGTGCAAGAATAAATTTGGCAACAAGCTGATTAATCGGCTCTTGAGCCTTTACCGTAACACCTTCGTTAGCTGCACAGCCTTCACACAAATGCATTTCACGTTTTTCGCCGTTTACTATTTCCGTAAGATGAACGGTGGCAGCATTTTTTTTGCATTTTTGGCACAACATCAGCGATATTTTCCTCTCGATAAATCAATAAATTCCTTACTTTAGATATTATTCTTTAAAAGGTAAAAGGTCAACTAACAATTTATCAATGTAAAAATTTCAAATTTGTGTTCAACCGGAAATCGTATATAATTAATTCGAACCTGCATCAAATACAGGATAAATGGCAAATGAATGAGAAAGAATTATTACTCCTTTTGGATTTCGCAATAAAACTTGCAAAGCAAGGCGGGCTAACGGCAAAAGCTTTTCTCGGACAAACTCGGACAGAACACAAAGATGATAACAGCCCCGTAACTCAAGCAGATTTTATCGTACAAGATAAAATAATATCCGAAATTATAGAACATTTTCCTCAACACGCAATTATTGCGGAAGAAGCAGACAGCAGAAAAGCAAATATCGATTACAAAAATGCCGAGTTTATATGGATAATCGACCCGATTGACGGAACAAGAAACTTTGCAAGAGGAATTCCGATTTTCTGCTGCTCGATAGCTCTGCTTCATAAAGGAAGCCCCATAATAGCTGCTATTTACGAAGCAAACTTCGATTGGCTCTTTACAGCGACACAAAAACACAACTCCGAGCTAAACGGACAACCCATTTTTGTAAACAAAGATACTTTTTCCAGCAGAACGGTTTTGGCATATTCTGTCGATACATGCAAACCCGTACCTGTAAAATTGCGCGAGTTGTTCAATGAGTGTGTTTTTCGAAATTTCGGCTCAGCAGCTTTGCATCTTGCAATGACAGCTGCCGGAATGATTGACGGAGTATTAAACTTCAGCGGAAAATTGTGGGACATCGCTGCAGGTGCACTCATTGTCAAACAAGCGGAGGGAATAATCGCCCCTATCGAAGATAACGGCAAATCTATTTGGCCTATCGATATTGAAAATTACAATAACGAGCCTGTTCAGCTATGTGCCGGCAATTCAAAAATTGTCAAATTTGTAAGGGAATATGAATGACAGATAGCAAAGCAAAAATTCGGTTCATCATATTAGCTGTTATATTTATCTTTTCAGGGGGATGTCCGGAGCTTACATCAAGCATAACATCACAGCCAAGTCAACCCGATTATCGTCAACTTATGAGAGAATTCATCGAAAATATCAGTCAATATGCCCGAAAGAACAATCGCAATTTTATTATAATTCCTCAAAACGGACACGAATTACTTTTAAAAAACGATAAGCCGGATTACGAATACATAAAAGCGATTGATGGCATTGGCAGAGAAGATTTATTTTTCGGGTATGAGCAAGATAATAAACCTACGCCGGCCAACGAACGCAATGAAATGATTAAATTTCTGAATATTGCAAAGAATCGAAACTTAAAGATACTCGTTACGGATTATTGCAGCACACATGAGAATATCGACATTTCATACAGCCAAAATGCTATTCACGGATATATAAGCTTTGCCGCGGATAGCAGAGAGCTTAACGATATTCCCGAATATCCCGCTCAACCTTATAATGTCAACAAAAATGATATAAACACTCTCTCGAATGCCCAAAATTTCCTGTACTTGATAAACCCGTATCCCGCTTGGAAAAATAAAGACGATTTCATTAAGACGCTAAAAGCTACCGATTATGATATCTTGATTATAGACGCATTTTTTGACAAATATCAGCTAACTCGACAAGATATATCACAACTTAGAAAAAAGGCAAATGGCGGAAGACGTCTTGTGATTGCATATATGAGCATAGGAGAAGCAGAAGATTATCGCTATTATTGGCAGGCTGATTGGAAAAAAACTCCGCCTGATTGGCTTGAAGCGGAAAATCCCGAATGGAAAGGAAATTATAAAGTTAGATACTGGAAACCTTCTTGGCAGAAAATTATATATGGGCAAAACAATTCATATCTCGACAAAATCATATCGGCGAGCTTCGACGGTGTATATCTCGATATTATAGACGCATATGAATTTTTTGAAGAAAACCCTTAAAAACAAAGTCTTTTGATTTACAATCAGCTTTTCGCTATCTTAAATTATTGATATGAAAATGCAAATAACGAACAAAATTGCAGATACACGTAAAATTATCTCGTCAGCTAAAGCTAACGGAAAACACATAGGGTTTGTGCCAACAATGGGCGCCCTACACGAGGGACATCTATCTCTTATCAGAAAAGCAAAAAAAGAATGCGATTTCGTCGTTGTTAGCATTTTTGTAAATCCCATTCAGTTCGGACCGAACGAAGATTATCAGCAATATCCCAGACCTATCGAAGACGATATAGCAAAATGTAAAAAGGAAAATATCGATTTGATATTCAATCCGTCAGATAAAGAAATGTATCCTCAAGACCAATTGACACGCGTATATGTTAAAAAGCTCACGGAAAATTTATGCGGACTCTCTCGTCCGGGACACTTTGAAGGCGTAACAACCGTCGTAACGAAACTATTCAACATCATTCAACCCGATATTGCTTATTTTGGTCAAAAGGATGCTCAACAGGCATTGATAATTAAACGAATGACAAACGACTTGAACATGCCGATTAAAATAAAAATATGTCCGACAGTTCGAGAACCCGACGGATTAGCTCTGAGTTCGAGAAATCAATATCTTAACGAAGAACAGCGAAAACAAGCTTGCTGCCTGTATCAAGCATTATGCAAAG
>CAZKNI010000191.1:0-2602 GCA_964554055.1 uncultured Phycisphaerae bacterium
AGGTTTTGGTCCTGCCATTCCAGGTTCAAGTCCTGGCCGGGTTGTTATATGTTTTATTATTTAGATGCATAAAAATTATAGGTGAAATTTTAGATGTAATTACGAAAGTTGAAAGTTACAGATGAAAAGATTTAAGGTAAAACCTCAATCAAAACCTACAGTAGCAATAATTTTGGCGGCTGGCAGAAGCACGCGCATGATTACGGATAAACCCAAAGTTTTACACGAAGTTTCGGGTCGGCCGATGCTTGCATTTGTAATTGATGCGTGTAGAAATGTCGGTATAAAAGATTTGTATATCGTCGTAGGGTACGGCAAAGAACAAGTTATCAAAGAGTTTAAAGATGTTCCGGATATTACATGGGTGTATCAAGAGGAGCAAAAAGGAACCGGACATGCTGTATTATGTTGTCGCGAGCACTTGAAAGACTTTGAGGGAAATTGTGTTGTGTTATGTGGCGACGGTCCATTAGTTCGTCCCCAAACTATTAAAGAGCTTATTAACAAGCATAATCAAGAGCACTCATACGCGACGCTTGCGACGTCGATTTTAGATGACCCGAGCGGGTACGGAAGAATAATTCGCGATGCTTATGGAAATCTTCAGGGCATCGTTGAGCAATCGGATTGTACACCGGCACAAAAGGCAATCAAAGAGGTGAACCCAAGTTATTATTGTTTTGATATGCAAACATTATTTTGGGCACTCGACCAGATTAAACCCGATAACGTAAAGAAGGAATATTATCTGACGGATGCTTTGCATATCATAATTCAAAGCGGAAAGAAGGCGATTGCAATAACAGCTGTTCCCCCCGAGGATGTTTTGAGTATCAATTCGCGGCATCAATTGGCAGAAGTTAGCAAAGTCATGCAGGCGAGGGTACAAGAGGAGCTGATGAGTAAGGGTGTAACAATTGTTGACCCATCTAATACATGGATAGATGCTCGCGCACAAATCGGGAAGGATACGATAATACATCCGTTTACGTATATACATGGACATGTGAAAATCGGGAAAAATTGCAGTATAGGCCCGTTTGCATATCTACGTGACGGAACGGTCTTGGACAATGATGTTATTTTAGGTGTTTTTATTGAGGTTAAAAATTCACATTTTGGTCACGGAACTCGTGCACGGCATCACAGTTATATAGGCGATGCTAAAATTGGCAAAGAAGTGAATATCGGCGCCGGGACTATTTTTGCCAATTATGACGGCTTAAGAGTACACGAATCAAAAGTGGGAGATAAAACTTTTGTGGGTTCGGGCTCGATATTAATTGCGCCTGTAACAATAGGGCCTAATGCTCATATTTCGCCCGGAACAGTTGTCGATGCGAATGAACGAAAATGCTTGAGTGATAATCACATTCGGGAATTAGGAGAGGAATAGGGCGATAAATCAATATAGGAAACAAATAGCTAATGAATACATTAAAACTATTTTCCGGAAGCTCAAATATTCCGCTCAGCAAAAAAATAGCTGAGTATCTTGGCATAGAGCTTGCGCAGGGAAAGATAACAACTTTTCCTGACGGAGAGCTTCTCGTCAAGGTCGATGAAGATGTCCGAGGTTGTGATGTTTTCGTCGTTCAGAGCACGTGCTTTCCGGTTAATACGTATTTAATGGAGCTATTAATATACATAGATTGCTTAAGGCGTGCATCGGCTGACCGTATAACAGCTGTCTTGCCTTATTTCGGATATGCAAGGCAGGATAGAAAGGACGAGGGAAGGGTTCCGATAACTGCAAAGCTCGTTGCAAACTTGATAAGTACAGCTGGAGCAGACAGAGTTTTGACGATAGATTTACACGCTGCTCAGATACAAGGATTTTTTGATATACCGGTCGATCATCTGATGGCAGAGCCTGTAATATCAAGCTATTTGCAGAGAGTCCATTTTGCAGATGATTTGATTCTCGTCTCGCCTGATGTCGGAAATGTAAAACGAGCGAGGCGTTATGCGGAGCGTTTTAACGTTGAACTTGCAATTATCGATAAAAGGCGTCTAAGTGGCTCCGATACGGTTATAGAAAATATAATCGGAAATGTAGAAGGAAAAAACGTTTTAATGGTTGACGATTTAATAGCAACAGCGGGTACCGTATGCAATGCAGCGTATTTATGTAGGGAAAAAGGAGCAAAATCAATAAGGATAGCGGCAACGCATCCGATACTCTGTGGGCCTGCGATAGAGCGATTAATCGAAGCCCCTATTGAAAATATAATTTTGACTGATACAATACCGCTTTCCCAAAAAGCCAAAGAACAGCTTGATAATGCGACGGTATTGACAACAGCGGAACTTTTGGGAGAAGCTATTAGACGGATACATCGTAACGAATCGGTAAGCAGTTTGTTTTTAACAGGATAATTTGATATTTGGAGGAAATTTTTATGTCGAAGGCCAGTCCAATAAAGGCCCGTATAAGAGCGAAGGCAGGAACGAGACAAGCTAAAAAAGAGCGAAAAGACGGTTATATTCCTGCAGTTGTGTATGGCCATAAGCAGGAAAATCTTATGATTTCGGTTCCTTTAAAAGAGTTTCAATCTCTATTAACTCACGGGGTTCATTTGCTTGAGCTGCAGATGGACGG
>CAZKNI010000192.1:0-3802 GCA_964554055.1 uncultured Phycisphaerae bacterium
AGAGTAAACGCAAACCCTACTGTCGCCTGCACAACAGATGCGAAAAACAAAATTAATCCTAAAATTGCCAGATGATACACATCCATAACATCGCCAATATGCTTATATTATTTGCGATTCTTGCTATCTTATATATGCCGACTCTACTTTTTTCAGCGCTTCCAATATATCCGCAATTTCCCGCTCTCCGTACCCTTCATGAGCTTGAATATTGAAATGTTCTTCGGTAACTTTAATTGCGTTTTCGATTTTGAACTGAGGGTTTCTTTCTCCTTTATACTCTAATGCGTTCCAAGGAAAGCCCGAATTTCCGAAAACCTTTTTTTCCTTGAACCAAATAGCTTCACAGGGAATATGCCTGTATGACGGATTAATCGACAGTCCTTCCGCTGTTAATGCTTTACAAAATGTCATCTTATCAACTTTAATAGCATCAAGTTCCAATTTGATTTTCAAAAACCAATAAGACGATTCCGTCTCAGAAACCTGCCAGCCAAGCGAAATCGCCTTAAAGCTTTCAAGCTCTTTCTTTATCGTCTCGCCGATTTTTCTCCGCTTAGCCAATATATCGGGCAACTTCTTTAGCTGAACAGACCCGATAGCAGCTGACAAATCATTCAAATTACAATTCAACCCCGCACGAACATTTCCATTTGCATTTTCAATATTAAAAGGCTTGCCCCTGTCAGCAAAACGTTTAGCCTGCCAATAGAGTTCTTCATTTGTCGTATAAACGACTCCGCCTTGCCCGCCCGTACAATGATGTTTGCCGAACATTGTCGAAAAGGCAGCTATGTCGCCCAATTTTCCAACAAGCTTTCCTTTATATTTTGCCCCGTGAGCCTGGGCACAATCTTCGACAATATAGAGATTATGCTTTTTCGCCAATTCAATAATCGGATTCATATCGACCGGATCGCCCGCTATATGAGCAATGATAATCGCCCGTGTCCTCTCATTAATCAAAGGCTCTATTTGTTCTGCCGACGTGTTATATGTTCGAGGGTCACAATCGGCAACAACGGGAACGCATCCGATAAACGTTACGGGCATGCATCCTCCCGGGTCAGTTATAGGGGGAACAATTATTTCGGAAAACGGCTCTAAATTCAGTGCGCCAAGTGCGACAAATACCGCATTTGTTCCGGAGTTTACTCCGTCAGCAAATCCGCCGCCCATAAATTCAGCGAAATCCTTTTCGTATTGCTGCTCATATTTCCCATTATACCCAAAAGCATTTCCGGAAGATATCGATTCATCGAATATCTTCATAGCTGCCGCCTTTTCCGCTTCCGTAATCAATCCTCTCGCAGGAAACGGATTCACATTAACATCCCTTACCGGCTTGCCACCTTCAATTGCTAACTTACTCATTTCGATTATCTCCTCTGGCAGGTAACGAAAACCAAATCACCTAATATTATCTTAATTATTAGCTCTCTAATATTTTTTCCGCATTGATATGCAGCACTTTTTCCA
Source organism: uncultured Phycisphaerae bacterium (assembly GCA_964554055.1). Taxonomy (GTDB): domain Bacteria; phylum Planctomycetota; class Phycisphaerae; order JAAYCJ01; family JAAYCJ01; genus S014-18. Next base: position 1,480 of record CAZKNI010000192.1, read on the forward strand.
TCACGCCTTCGGGCAAATCTAATTTTTCCAATACGTCAAGCTGCCTACGGTCGAAATAATCACGCCCGAACATTATTCTATCCTGATATTTCAAGACAAACTCCCTGGCATGTTCCAAATCTCGTTCGAGCGCATTCGCTCCGCTACCCGCTGACAAATCGCAATACAGATTATCATATTTTTCCAACAACTCGATAAGTTTTCCGCCACGCTTGACCTTTCCTTGCGGATAACCGGTTTTAGACTCGTCGCTATCGTTAGAAATTTCCCACCAAAAGCCCGGGCCGTGACCTATAAATTTCGTATCCGGACACAGTTTACACATATTTTCGACAACGGATATGTCGCCGCCGTACCAAGGTAGCCAAGTATATATATCATTATACATATTTTTCATCGCACTCAAGGAACACTCGAGATGAAACAGAACAGGCAATCCTAATTCTCCGCAATACCTGAATGTTGCAATTGCGTCGGGATTATCATACAACATTCGGCACTTCAATTCGCCATAAACCTTTATCCCGTGAATATTGACAGCAGCTTTTAGTTTTGCCCTGACATGTTTATTTCTCGGGTCAGGAGCCCAGCCCCCGATAAACCTTTCCGGATATTTATGCAATCCTTCCACAATCATCCAAAGAGGCGCGCTCAGCCCTCGCGGATCCATACATTCGTGATAATTCGGAGAAAGGTCGAATTCATATTCCGAAATTTCCCATGAAAGCAGCCAGGTCTTAGCAATTCCGATTTCGTCCATATTTTTAACAAGTGCATCAATATCGTGCCCATGCCAATTAGGATGATTATGGATATCAATAATTACCGATGACATAAAATACTCCTGAAATGTTTCGAATCAACACCTCGATTTTGTATTAACGTTAATATAAATCAGCTTCTCTTTGTTAAAAACCAGCTTCCCGCATCTTCGGGTTCTCCCGGGTCATCTTTCAATAATTCCTTATAATTTTCAATCACTTTTCTATATGCTTTTGCCTGCTGTTCTATAATTTCGGCGTCATAATAAGAAAATCTCGGAATTCGTAATACCGTAAAATTAATTTTTTCCGTAATGGGCAGCGAGCCAACGCCCTGTCTAACATCTCTCATTGCATTTGCAATGCGTGTAGGCTTTCCATGCCCGTATATATCGCATTCGTTAAATAAAGGGTGCAAATGTAAAGGTTTATTGACGCCCGGACCGCTGCAAATTCCTCCTTCAGCTTGTACAGCTTCGATAAATCGACTTATTGACAATCCTTCCAGTTCCTCTTTAACATAAAATCCGACAGGCGAGTACCAGCCAGCCATATTTGAATCGGGATATTCAACGCGATGAGGCTTTATTCCCGGCAATCCTTCCAAAAGTTCCCAAAAATAATTCAACGCTTTGCGCACCTGAACACATCGCTCATCATAATATTTCAGCTGAACACGTCCGACAGCAGCACTTAGCTGATGCATGCGATATTTGTATCCGCCAAGAGGCAAACCGGCAAAAGGTTTGAGATATTCCGTTTGAATTGAATCTGCGATATATCTGCTATAATGTCCGAAAGCTATTGCTCTTTCGTAAATTTCGACATTATCGGTTACAAGCATTCCCGCTTCACCCGCTGCTAGCGATTTTCCCGTCATAAGCGACATAGCGCCCACATCGCCAATCGTTCCTAATTTGCGTCCTTTATATAATCCTCCTTGCGCATGAGAAACATCTTCTATCACTTTTATATTGTGTTTTCTTGCTATTTCCATTATCTCATCCATATCGGCAGGATGAGCACAATAATGAACGACAACAATAGCTTTTGTTCTTTCGGTAATCCTGTGTTCTATATCATTAGGGTCAATGCAAAGCGTTTTCGGGTCTATTTCCGCGAAGACGACTGTTGCTCCCAGCGAAAAACACTGCAACGCAGATGCCCAATACGTCAGCGACGGTGCAATTATTTCATCTCCGACGCCAACGCTGCAGCCATACATTGCAGATTGAATAGCAGCTGTTCCCGTACTGAATCCGAGTGCGTATTTTGTTCCGTTCCACTCGGCAAATTCTTTCTCGAATTGCTTCGTTACGTCCAAACCGGACATTGCACGCCTACGAAGGACATCGAGAACAGCCTGTTCGTCTTCTTCCGTAATAATAGGCCATTGAAATATTTCGTCATTTGAATTGTCAGCAATTTTATCTCCCCCGAACAAAGCAAGTTTTGACGTTAATTCCGTACTCATTTCATCAACTCCAAAATATTCTTCTAAAAAATTTTGTATTAACGTTAATATAAAATAGTTTACAAATCTCTCAAAATAATGTAAAGTA
>CAZKNI010000193.1:0-6026 GCA_964554055.1 uncultured Phycisphaerae bacterium
GTTATCAAGCTGACTTGCACAAGCAAACCGGAATCTGCAGACTGGGCAAAAGACAGAATCCGGTCGGGCGACCCGCACGCATGCTCCAATGGGCAACTTGACAATCGCCAAATAATCTCTCTTGCTACTAACATAGATTGCATCGAAAAATTACAATATACCGTCAGCTTTGCATAAAAGTTAATTCTTCGATAAGCGCCGTTGAAAAAAATGTTGAATTTGCGAAAAATATTTTTTACAACAAATACCCGTTGCAATATCAGCTGCTACCGAATATGCTTCGGAAGCGACAAATTAATTCCAAAATCAACTTTCTTTGTAGGAATAATTAAATAAGATAAAACAAACCGGAATATTGGATTCGAAAATGAACAACGCAAAAATGAATATCGAAACTCTCGTAATCGGACCTATTCAAACTAATTGCTATATCCTCTGGCAAGACGGACAAAAAAACTGCTGGATAATCGACCCGGGCGGACTCGCAAAGTCAATTGTGCGGAAATTAAACGAGTTGAATCTTATTCCCGAAAAAATCATAATAACTCATGGCCATTGGGACCATTTTATTGGCAATCGCGGGCTAAAAAAACAGTATCCCGATGCACAAATTTTAATACACAAAGAGGATGCCTCTATGCTACCGGATGCTCAGCGAAATATGTCGATAAGCTTTCTCGGAAAATCGATTTTTTCGCCGCCAGCTGACAATTTTCCGGAAGATAATGATATATTAGAATTGGCAGACCTCAAATTTAAAGTAATTCATACACCCGGACACTCGCCAGGCAGCATCTGTCTGTATTGCAAGCACACAAATTCGCTCTTCAGCGGCGATTTGATTTTTGCTGACGGCGGAGTAGGAAGGACAGACCTACCCGCAAGCTCGCACAATGATTTGATAGCGAGTATAAACAAGATATTTTCTATAATTCCGGATGACACAATTATATATCCCGGACATGGCCCGGAAACAACAATTGCAAGAGAGAAAGAAATACACAATCTATAACGGAACAATTATATTCTTACAGAAACTAATACGGTAAAACATCAGCATTAATTGTTAGCTGCGTATCGATTGCGTCTGCGAATAAGCCCAAGACCCGTTATAAACAAAACAATAGATATCGGCTCGGGCACCTGTTGAACAATCCAATCGCTATAATCACTCACTCTTACGTCAAAACCAAAATCATGCACTTCCGGATAAATACCGTCGCCATCATTATCCGAAACTCCGTGATGAATGCCCGCTATATAATACACGCCGTTTATTTCTATAAAGCTCGGGCCACCGGAATCTCCGTCCGCTATCATCACTTCTTTATCAACGGGACCTGTGTCAAAATCACTCTGAAGATATTCCAATCCGCTATCGACGTAAATTCCGTCAACCTTATTATATCCGAATCTTTTTGTTCCTTTGGGATAATTCACACTGTCCGGATGCCCTACTCCGCTTACTCCGTAGCCAACCATAATTATCTCTTTACCTATCTCATCACTGGCATCATAAACGGGATATCCGGACAAACCGGTCGACGACGACAATGTCAATATCGCCAAATCCGCTGTCGGATGAAGCTCTTTTTCTGTCCATGTATAAGAAACTGTTCCGCTTGCAAGTTCGAGCGTAAACGTACCGCTACTCGAAGAGGCAACACAATGCTTTGCTGTCAACACATGCATAGGGTCAATCAATACACCTGTCGTCGTACCCGCATTGCTAAGCTTGCCAACCATATCGAAGGCGGAAGGCGCAACAACAACATGATTATCAGGATTATCAAGCACGACAATTGCATAACTTGAAGAGACCGAAGAAGATAAAATTGCCATCGCTAAAACGGACAGGAACAGACGTATTTTCATCCCTCACTCCTTCCCTAAATTAAAATAAAAACTCTCATTAAATTCTATCATCATAACGTTAATTATAGCTAAAATTCTAATTTTCGTCAAGAAAAATTTAAGCTAAAAACCCCATAACTCTTTTAATACACACAAATTAAAGCACAACCGCGATTTTAGTTCCCAAAGTTACATTTCAGCTTCTTTATGAAAGATTTAGTCCAAAGGCAGGAATTTAGCTATTCGTGAATATCTGCGCGAACCGATTGTCCAGTTTGGAGCCCCTTCGGGCCAAACTGCTAACGAGACACTGTCAACATTTTCCGTATCGTCAAAGCCTACCGTAATAGCGAAATACCAGCGAGGCATCTTGCGGATTAAGCTGAGTTCTAAATCGGCATTTTCGCCCCTGTCGAGATCAAATTCCTCACGCAAAGCAACCGTATATTTATAATTCAGACGATAATTTGCGCCGAATGCTAATAAATTTGATTTCGTCAAGCCGATGTACCGATGCCCTACGAACCAATGAAGTCTGGGCGAACGGTCAACGTGCAACCCTATTCCGGAAAGCCCCATTCTTCCTTCATCCGTATCGACAATAGCATCATATAGCAAAGAAGCTGTATCCGACATCCGCCAAATACTCCTCAAAGAAACATAATTGCTGGATATGGAATTTTCAGGCCGATATGAAAAAACCTGTCCCCGAGTTCGGTTTCTGCAATCATAACTTGTAGAATCGTTGAAAAAACCTGCTTCCAAATCCAGAGTCAGCCAATCTACCGTACGCCTGTTTCCTTTCGGGCCTCGTTTAGTCTGAAATCTGTTACGCCAACCTATCGTAACCCCGTCAACTTCATCTATCGACTCGATTCCCTCGTCAAACTGATATATATCCCGAGAATCAACGTTCGTATGCGATGCCCAAACTGTAAAATCTTCTTTCATAATATGCCTTATGCGATGCACATCCCAAAATCGAGATTCCACATCATCATAAACACGCCATTGATACAAACTGCCACGCAACCCATAACTTCCGAATATTCGTGTCAATCCGCCACCTTCCGGGCTATCGTCCCATGCAGAACCCCTTATTATTCCAAACGGAACAATCTTAAGTGCTCCTATTGTAATCGGAACTTCAAATTCCTGTCGACTGTCGCCACGAGCTGTAACTTCGCTCCTTTCATAATTGTCAGGCGTAACCCATTCCGCCCACCAAGGCACATCGTTATCGATTTTACGCCTTGCTGCACCCGCATGATTCTCGCTATACCAAATTACCGTATCGTTAAATATAGGCTTGCCCAATATATCAAAAGCGACATCGGGCAATTCTTCTGTCTGCGTAAGAAAATCATTGATACGCCATTTACCCAAAATAGAAAAAACAGCATCTCCAAACACCTTTTTCAGGTATATTAGCGTTTCTTGTTCTTTTCAATTTTCAAATTCGTTCTGGAAATATTCTTCCATAAAATTCCTGTCAGAAATATAGCTTAACTCAAGCGTCAATTCCCAATTATGAGGCAGATATTGACGATGCCTAATCAAAAATCGCCCTCTATTATTGTAAGGAGGTTCGACATCTCCTCTATCGCCTCCAAGATTATCTTCTCCCGTATCATGAATATAATAGCTTCTCATAAGCCCATAATATCTATCTCGTTCATAATCCATATCTATTCCGACAGCAGGACCTTTATCCCCGAAATAATCCAGTTTCAATGTCGCATCGACTCCTTCGGGACTCTCAAGCCCAAGCAGAGGCATCAAATACCATTTTGTCTCGCCGCTTATACCGAAATCGGAATCATATGAAAAATTTATGCTTTTAAGCGATGTTTCCGTCTGTTTAAAATCGCCCCGGACATAAGGCCAATACAAAACCGGAACACCTTCGACATTGAGAGTAGCGTTATAAGCTTTATATGTTCCGGCAATCAAGCCCATTCGTTCGCCACTGGGTAAACGTTCGGTTTTATCCTCAAAATAAACAGTCGTTGCCCCTACATGATAACTTGGCGTATAAAATTCATTCGTACTTATCTTCGCTCTCTTAGCTACAAATTGGCGTTCGTTAAGTTGACGCGCATAATCAGCACGAATATAGATAGGCACATTTCTATCGGGCTGATATGTGCGGGCAACCATATCATAAATTTCAGCTTGTGAGTTTTCAAAATCATAATAGACTTTGTCCGCCCTTATCGTCCTGTATCCTCGAGAAATAACAACATCACCCTCTAAATAGGCTGCTGATACATATTTGTTCGATTTCATCTTTTCCATCGGTAAAGGTTTTAACGCCTTTTCCTCTTCCGTAGGAATTTTTTCAAGCTGTTTTTTGATTTGTTCAGGTGATAGATTTTTAGGAATCGCCTTAAGCTTCGGAGCTTTTCGTTCTAGCTTTGTTGCTTCTTTTTTTAGAAATACAACCGCATTTTTTGCTCGAATTTCGAGAGTATCTCCGCCAGGCTCAGCTGCCTGAATAAGATAAATTCCTCCCGTGCCTATCAAAACCGTTTCGCCAGGCATCGAGGGAATAGGCGATATTGTAAAATTTCCTTTAATTGCAACAGGCTGCCTCGCTTTGGGCTTTTCCTTACGAGCAGGCCTATTCGCACGCACAATAATCTTATCTTTTTCTACGGGAGTATAAGATGTGCTTTCTTGACGCAACTTGACAGCTCGTTGATATATGGGTTGAGAGCTGCCGTCTTTCTGCGCAATTGAGTTACCTTCAAGCTCAACAAGAGAAGACGTAAAAACCGTCACATAAAGCATATTGTCGCTCGTAACCGAACCTGCCTTCTCGATAACACGAGCGTTGCCTTCCATGAACACATCAAGCTGCTGAACCCTATGCCCGTCTTTATTTATAACTTTAAGCCAAATCACGGCATCTTGACTTGAAAGTTCCTGATAAGGCAATTTAAGGGAAAAATTTCCCAATAAAACAATAGCTTGTGTCCCGTCCGACAATTTCCAAACATACCCCAAACGCGCAGATATTTTCGCGGGGCTTATTGACTCTACCGCTGGAGAAAGGGGTTGCTCCAAAGCGTCATAATCCGCATCGAGAATATCATCGACAGATGACGAATAGCAACATAACGGAGCAACAAAAGCTAATATACCCCAAAAAAACACGGAAATTATTAAGAAAGCTATCTTATGAAAAATTTTCTCTTGTATCACAACAGCACCTGCCTGTTTATGTGTAACGCGCATAAAACATACAAACATCAATTAAGACAAACATTCTCCGATGACTCGATTATAATATTATTACTCACACGGTCAACAATTATATCTATTTATAATAAGGTATTTATGAAGCAATTCTCTCCGCACGCGCAAGAACAGCTGCGAATATCTTTTTAGCGCCAGCTCTTTTTAACGTCCGAGCTGCCTCGGCAAGTGTTGAGCCACTCGTCATCACGTCATCTATTAAACAAATTTTAGATGACGCAAGATTCCATTTGCCTGCAACCTCAAAAGCCCCCTGAATGTTAAGTTTGCGCTGTGCAAAAGAAAGCCCCGTTTGGCTCGGAGTAGGACGCACTTTCTTCAATAGCAAAATTACAGGTTTGCTCGTAAACGCTGAAATCCGCTCCGCTAAAACAGCTGATTGATTAAATCCCCTATGAATTCGCCTCGTCCAATGTGCCGGTATCGGGCAAAACGCCTCTATTTCATCGAACCAATTTTGCTCTTTTATTATCTCCGATAACATCTTGGCAAGAATATTTAATCCGTATATATCATGATTATATTTGAAATTAATAATTGCTTTAGATAACGCTTGTTCATATATTCCAAGCCGACATATATTATTTAAAGGAAGAGAAAATTTTTTACATAACGGACATTCTTTCGTGCTAAATTGATATTCCTGATGAGGCCCAAGCGTACTTGCACACCTTGGACAATAACGCTGATTTATCGCATGCATGAGAGAAATTCGACATTTTGTACACCAGTCTGCGTCGGATTCCAGCAATATATTACATCCGGGGCATCTATGTGGATATAACAGAACATCTATCTTTTTTGCAATCCTAACCAAAAAGTTTGTTGTGTTTTTCAGCAACATTGACATAATTTATAATAAAATCGAACAACTCTGACAGTAAAACAATATAAAACATAAATATAACAAA
>CAZKNI010000194.1:0-2722 GCA_964554055.1 uncultured Phycisphaerae bacterium
TCGCGAAGCGAAACGAAGCGCAAGAACGGGCTTGTCCGCCTAAAACCGAAAAATGCTTCACATTAAAAAAAAAGCCTTAATCCTGAAAATTTCAGCTTCTCGAAGCAAACTCTTGATTTTGAAGTTTTAGGGCTTGACAATCTCTTCTCTGCGTCATTGCGAGGAGCGAAGCGACGCGGCAATCTATTCATTCAATCATCAATCTCTTTTTTTCTTCACGAGACAGGGAACGCGGGAGAATTTAAGAGCTGACAGGCTTGTCGCTGACGAAGCTTCGTCAGCGACAAGCCTATTCTCAATAATCGCATCAAACAAGCGATTTTCGCTGCTGACGATTTGCAACGCTGCAAAACGAGTGCAACGAGCGCAGCGCGAGAATCCCGCAAGGGGCGCGGGGAACGATTTTCGCCGTCGCATCATCTCTCGCCGCGAGCGAAAACGGGCTGTGCCCGCGAAAGATGTTTCGTTATTTCAAAGCTCGTTCGCGGGAAAGCAATTTTCATCGTCGCATCATCTCTCGCCGCGAGCAAAAACGGGCTGTGCCCGTGCCTGCGTTTGTAGAATAATTGCAATGTTACATATGTTTCTGATAAGCAATTATATAAGATTTCGATTGGAAATATTCCATTGCTTCGTCAATATCATGAAATACTCGAGTTGCCGTCTCCGTAACAAACGGGCTAGGCTCTTTTTGCGAACGCCAAATCACATATGCTTCTTTCGTGCTTTCATAAGCGTGCTGTAATTCACGCTCTACGCCGCTCGAGAGCACAGGTCGCCCCTGCGAATCAGCGGGAATATAACTTATTATCATATCCGATTGCTCGATAAATTTGAAGTCGCGTGCATAAATTTGACCGTGAATATCGCCGACAGCAGCTAATATTTGCGCAACTTCAATTTGGATTTCTTCGTTGCAAGTCTTTACAACAACATATCTTTGATTTTCCTCTGCCGCCTTTATTGCAAGGTCATGCAAACGCTTTTCTTCAAGATCACCCGGATCGAAGCAAATAAAATGCTCGTGCAAAGTTCTTCTAAATATATCAATTTCATCTTGTAATTTAGATTCGGAAACATGGCTCATCGGAAAACTTGCATATACCTTTTTATATCCGGGCTCAAAAATTAATCTATACATCGTCTCAACGTTGCGTTTGGAATTTCCACGTGCCATCACATAAAAACACCCTGCTCCCCGAGTGATTGTCGCTAACACTTCCGTCGCCAATATTTCCTCTTCTCTCCAAACAAGCAAGTCTTTTAGCGAATGATTTATCTCATGATCTTTCAGCAGCCGACAATGCATTGCATCAACATTATCAACGAGAGTAATAAACAAGTTCGGCTGAAGCTTTTTGATTAAATCATGATCAAACGCAGGAAATAAGCCGTGCCGCCAGCGAAACGTCGCATGAGTATTGACAATAATATTTTCCGATTTTTCCGCTAATGCGAGTATATCGCGAAACACTGCTCGCCTAAGTGCATCAAGCCTGCTTATCGGCAAATCGAGTATTCTTCCCGGAACAATATCGGGAGCTTCCGCATACATCATATCGCCAACATTGCATAGCGTTACATCTGTTCCTTTTTCTTTCGCAACTTCGACGACCTGTTCCAAGAAAGGTTTTTTATCTATTCCAACTTGACCGGTAACAACAACACGAAGCCCATCCATAGGGATATCAAACAGTTTTTCTTCTTCCATTCTCACCTCATTGTTTTGAAGAAAATAGATTGCAGACGTTTTATCCTTTTTCGTTCCTACAATCGAATGTGAATTTTGAAAAAGCGCGCCTGGCAGGACTCGAACCTGCGACCGACGGATTAGAAATCCGTTGCTCTGTCCTACTGAGCTACAGGCGCCGCTCTCGATTGTAATTTACGAAGCGATTTTCATATCGAAAAATAAATTATACATTTTCAATATCAATAATCAAGATATGATTCTCAAAAGAAAAAAAAGCTTGACATTATTAGCGTATTCGAATACGATATGTTAGGTATTCGAATACGCTAACACAATACATGTTTCGGAGAAACGATGTAAATGACTGTTACAACTTATGATATAGCAAAAATCGCTAACACAACGCAAGCTACGGTAAGCAGAGCGCTACGAGATGACCCTTCCATCTCAAACGAAACAAAAAAACGCATTAAAAAACTCGCAAACGAGATGGGATATCGCCCTAATTTGCTCGCAAAAAGCCTCATTGAAGGAAAAACATATACGATAGGCTTACTTATGAGTGCATATCATCTCGAAGTTGCTTCCGCAAAAGTCTTAGCTATCGACCGTTTGGCTCGAAAAAAGGGATATCACATATACATCGGATACACAAAAGGAGAATTACCCTTAGCTATTGAGCTTGCTCGGGACTTTATTGCTCGAGGAGTAGACGGTTTGCTTGTCTATGGCTCACTCGACGATTACGGCGAACGGGAAACTCAAAAATTGACAATGTTAAAATCTAATCTTCCAATTGTTTTTCTGGAATCAAATTTACATTTTCCCTGTTGGCAGGTCAACAGTGATAAAAAACAAGCGTACGTCGATGCTGTTAGGTATTTAGCTAATCAAGGATACGAGAGAATATACGCTTTTTGGAAAGACATGTCGAAAGAAAAGCTAATGCGTGACCCGAGATATGTAGGATTAATCGAAGGATTAACAGCAACTCGCTGTGGCAACGAGAGAAATATTCATAAGTTATTC
>CAZKNI010000195.1:0-2643 GCA_964554055.1 uncultured Phycisphaerae bacterium
CGAATGGCGAGGAGAACTCCAAGTCACGACGGGAAAGAACGGTTCGATTGACAAGATTGCCGGAATATGCGATTCGAGCGGCAGAATTTTCGGATTAATGCCACATCCCGAACGGCATATAACAAGAACACATCATCCGCGATGGACACGTAGCGAACAGCCCGAAATAAGCGGAATGAAAATATTTTTGAATGCTGTTAGATATTTTTCCTGAGTATTTACGGATTGTAATATGATAGCTGGTTTTATATGGAGATATTTTAATGGAACGAATAAAAAAGCTGATTAAGGGAGAAAAACCCTTAACATGGGTTTTCTATGGCGACAGTATTACGCATGGCTCGACTCATACATTTGGCTGGCGAGATTATACGGAATTATTTGCGGAGCGCATACGAGGCGAACTCGGCCGTCCGATGGATATAATAATAGATTCTGCGATTAGCGGAAATAAAACTCGTGATTTGCTTGAATCGTTTGATTGGCGTCTCGGGCGTTTCAATCCCGATGTTGTATTTCTTATGATTGGAATGAATGATTGTAGCGAAAATTGTCCGATAGATTTACAGGAATTTACGGAAAATCTTAAACTGTTGGCGGATAAGATTTCGCAAATCGGAGCAATTACGGTATTGCAAACGACTTGTTTGATTATTCCGAATCATGCGCCTGACAGAGAGCCTTATTTTTCCTCTTATATGGAAGCAATACGTAACGTGTCTTTAGAAAAAAGCCTTCCTCTTGTTGATCATACGTCTTATTGGACAGAAAATTCGGATAAATTGTTTTTTTGGATGAGTAATGCGTTTCATCCGAATGAATACGGACATCGCGCTTTTGCCAAATTGATTTTTCAGTCGCTTGATATATGGGATGTTGAAAATAGCAATACGTGTAAGTTATTTATTCCCTAAATATTGGCATATTGAGTTATTGTGTTTATCTAATAATTATGAATAATCGTCATTTTTCGGTTAATCTCCGAAACGGTCGCGCATAAGATGTGCAATTTTTTTCTCTTGCTCGGTTGGCTGTTTTATTCCTGTGCCGAGCATTGGCTCGATACGTTCAATCCATCGTACAAGTTTGCCAAGATCTTGAGGAGTCATCGCTCCGAGATGATCTGTTCCCGGCATCAATGTATTGAATGTATAATGTTTTTCGAGAACAGTAGCGCCTAATGCGACAGCAGCTACACATGCTTCTATTCCGCAGGTGTGATCGGAATAGCCAATCTGATAATTGGGAAACTCATTTATAAGAGTTGTAATCGCTCGAAGATTTGCATCTTCATCTTTTAGCGGGTATGTAGCAACACAATGGAAAATTACAACACGCTCTATATTGTTTAAGTGTTCGAGTGATTCGCGTATCATTTCAATTGTTGACAAGCCCGTTGAAATATATACAGTCTTGACTTTTTTATGTTGGCTGTTGAGATAATCGAGCAGTTTTTTATTGTGCATTTTTCCGCTGGCAACTTTTATTTCATCCAATCCGAGTTTTTCGACCAGAAATTCGGCTCGTTCGACATTGAAGGGAGAGCTCATAAATCGAACACCTTTTTCTTGTGCTAATGCCTTTAGCTCGAAGTGCATTTCGTCGGATAATTCGACTTGTTCGAAGAAATCCCGTTCGGGATCGTCCGGTGCGGTGTCTTTTCCGCGATAAGATTGGAATTTTACAATGTCAGCCCCAAAATCAGCAGCTGTTGTAATCATAGCTTTTGCCATGTCCATATTTCCCATGTGATTTTCGCCTATTTCCGCGATAATTGTTGTCTTGCGTTTCATGTTTTGCTGTCTCCTAATGAAAAGCATTTGTATTTATTATAACTGTTTTTTTACTTTTGATTTCAGATTAAAATCATATTATATCTTCTCTTTGCGAGCTTTTTCAAGGAAAATTATGCATTTATATCATATTTATTTTGTTTCGATTCAGATATTGATGATTTTTTAGAAGTGGGCTAGAAGCTATAGGGATGAGGAAGATAAAATGCTTGACATTGTTAGGATGCGAGAATATATAAGAAACGTGTTTTTCGTTTTTCAGAAATTTTCTATTAAGCTAAGGAAACGCTTGTATGAGTATTGATAAAGATGAAGAGTTAGAAATAGATTTTTCCGAAATTGGACGAGCGCTTGTAAAGAATAAAATTACGATTGTTGTTTGTCTTTTTGTGGGATTGATAATCGGGGGCATATACGCATTTACAGCTCCTAAGGTATATGAAATTTCTACTGTGATAGTTCCGCCTCATGATTCGGATAATAAAGCTATTGTCGTTCCTCAAGAAATAGCGAATCTTATTAATAGGGGCATTTTAATTCCTAAGCTTATTGAAAAGATGAAATTGGATAAACGTAAATATGAGGGTGTACTCAAGAATATCAAAGCAGAAGCGGGGCATGGAGAATATATTTATATTTCTTATCAAACATCAGAGACAACAATGGGAAAGAAAATATTGTCAACACTTGTTGAACTTCTGCGAGAACAATATTTGGTTTATATGACTCCTGTAAAAGAGGGAATACAGGCTTCTATATCAACAGAAAATTCGGAACTTGTTTTAATAAAGAATGATGAGAATAAATTGGAGTCTGAAATATTTAATCTCAAACAAAAGCTGAAAGATGT
>CAZKNI010000196.1:0-5074 GCA_964554055.1 uncultured Phycisphaerae bacterium
ATGATTATCCGGCAGAGGATACGGCAACTTTTCTGCTAAGGCTTGGGCAATTTAATAATGCGAACGCAACTTTGTGTGTTTCATGGGCAACTGAAACTTGGATTGATAGGCTTGAAATTCTCGGAAGCAAAGCAAGGATAATAGCAGAACCGCTCGACAGCGAAGAACTGATTATTAGCTGGGGAAACGAAATAGAAACGTTAAAGTTTGAATTGCCGGAGAATGTGCATTTGCCATTGATAGAGGATTTTGTAGAGGCGATTGAACATGAAAGGCTGCCAGTTTGTGGAGGTCGAGAAATAGAAACAGTAAACAAAATATTAGAAAAGCTTAATAGGAAATTGTGATGAACTTTAATCGGAAACCTACAAATGATTTTTCTCAATTTATTAAAGAATATTATACTCGAGTAGGCATGCGATGCCCGAAATTGAAAGCAATAGCGGGAAAATGGACATTTGAAGATTTGATTCCGGGTTTATCAGATTTTGATACACGATTGATTTTTGCCGATGGAATTACAATCGACGAGTGGATTGAAATGTCTTTGTCCGTCGGTTGCGTGCATACCGAACTTGCAAAAGAATTTCCTCACTGGGCACGAATATTGGAACATTTGCCAGGAATAAATTTGACGTATTCGGAAATGACAGACGAAAAATTTTATTATCCGGAGTTTCAACAATGGAGCTTTTATCACGGTGATGAAACAATAATAGGAAGAATCAAATCCTATCTCTCAGCAAAAGAATGGAATGAACGTGACGAGCTGTTTCATCTGAAAAAATTTTCAGTGTATTACGGACGCTATATTCGTGGAATAGACCCGGCGATAAATCTGGGTAAATGGGAAAATAAATATCCGCTTCACAGCAGATTTATGCATTATTTTACTCCTCCCGTACAATCTGCGGTTTCTATCATCGAGAACAAAGGAATAGCAGGAAAATTTGAGTCGTTGCGTAAAGCAAAAGAAATTTTCCCGGAAAGTGATGTTATCGATATGATTTTTGATGCGGTCGATAAACATTATGAAATAGAAGAATATTATCAAGAGCCTAAGCTAACTGAAATAGAAGATAAGCTTGAAAGATATTTGCAAAATGTGCTTGGCGAATTGAAAAAATATGTAACATTGACAAATATCCAAGGAACGGAAGAGCCTATCGAATTGAAGAAAAAAGTTCGTTCGATATCAATTGACGCTATAGAACAATTTTTCGAAGGCTCTCGATTTTGCCGGTTTATGAAAGGACGATTGTTGTTTTATGCGGAATCAATAAATTGGTTCGATTCGAGCTGGCTTATTCGCAACGAACTGGGGCGAATAATCACGAATTTTTATGAAAAGCCATTGCGAAGTTTCGGGTTGATTCGATTCGGCGAAAAGCTATCGGCTGATGAAGTCCTGGAGCGTATTGATGATGTCATCGACGCGGAAATTCGCAAAAATATCAAGGAATTTGTTCGAATTGCAAGTAGGCCTATCGCTAACGGGTCGGAAAAAAAACGAGCAAAAGAAGTAGCAGATGTGTTTGAGGCTGTGCAAATAATGATAGAATTGTTGAGTAAAGAAATACGTAAAATGGAGCCAAAAAATGGATAACTCAGCAAAAAATTATGCGACGGAAGGACAAGGCGCTGTTTTGGTAATTGTTAACAGCGCCGGAAATTATTGGGACTATTCAATATTGGACGAAACGATATTCTCTGCCTTGAGACATTTTGGCATACCTTATCGCATGTTTGACATTGGCGTAAAAAAACTGACAGCAGACGATTTGGAAAAGTGCGTAGGAGTAATTTTGGGGCAATGTCGTCTTGGCGAGGGACTCGGAAAACAGCAAGCTGAATTAATAGCAAATGCAGTACAAGAAGAAGGCATCGGCTGCGTCAATTTTGATAACGAGTTAGAATTTTATCCGCCCGTATTTTTAGAGATGCTCGGAATAGAAAAAGTAAATCGGTGTCCTTTTGCAACAAATATAATACGAATTAAAACAAACGTACATTATATAACGGAAATGCAAGACGAAAGCGAATTTCATGAGTTTGATAAGATGATAGCAGGTACGCTTGTCGAAAAGTGGCGTAAAGACGTCGAAGTACTCGCGGAAGGTGTCTTAGGCAAAGAACAGCTAATCTATATTCGGCATTTTGTGCCTCACAGCGCATTTGAGCCTCGCAATTATCCGGTCGTGTTAGCTGGCAAATGGGGAAAGGGTAAAACAGTTCAATTTATGCTCAATCCGAGATTATGGCGAAAGGGAATCTTCGGACATGCGAGAGGAATAGATGATTTGTTTTGGCGCTCAATCGTCTGGGCAATGCGTAAACCATTTGTGGCACATCTTATTCCGCCATTTGTAACGATGTCGTTTGACGATTGCAGCGGAAGATATGATTTTAAGTATGTCGACATCGCAAGAAAATATGGCTATATTCCCATGCCGTCGCTATTTATCAAAGAAGTTCCCAAAAGTCTATTCAGAAAGATAAAAGAAGATGTATTATCGTCAAAAGTGCAATACAATACGCATGCATTGAGTTATTATGAGTTGCTTACGTTTGACTTTGGAAGGGGCGAGCTAACACATGAAAAGCTTAAAGAAAATTTTGCAATTGACGATGAATTTTGGAATTGTCTCGGAGTGCGTCCCAGCATTGTGAACAGAATACATTGGGGCGAATACGGTGTTAAAGGACTGAGGTTTCTTAAAGAGCGAGGAAGGACTTTTTTCTGTCCTGTTTTACAGCCGGGATTGATAAAAGCAAATCAAAATATGAATGACGGATATGGGCCCTATAATCTTAATAGTTGTTATTACGATTTTCTTCCGTTCGATAAGGAAATTTTTGCGTTTTCAGCATTTCCGGGACGATATAAAGAAGATTTTTTAGTTGGCACAACAACCCTGCTCCGTGAGAACAAATTTAATGACATCGAAAAATCAGCTAGGTCAGGAGCAGAGATTCTTAAATTAGGATTGCGGTCGGGATTTTTTGGCGAGCTGTGTACACACGAACAAAAATTCGACGTGTTAAATCTCGACGAATGGGAAGCAATATTATTACGCATTAATCAAATGACAAAGAAATTCGAAAAAATTTATGTCGGACATGATGAAATAGCAAAATATCTCAAAAGCAAATGTCAAACGCGATTGGCACATGTTGATAAAGAAGGCCATTTTCAACTGGCTGGCCAAGCTGATGTTCCATTGCGCGTATCAATATTTACGGAACAAGACGGAAAAATTATTCGGCAATATGAGGAAACAATAATATGATAGCTTACGTTTTTGATGAAACGTTGAGAGAAGAGCTTAATCTTAACGAGCAGAATTATTGGGATATCTATATTCGCGAAATTAATAATCAGCTTGGCATTCGGGCAATGGAATTTTCATGCGACGATATTGCGGAGGCGGAAAGGCTAAATGCTGTACGTACGCTTATCATAGGAAGGCAGAGCTGGGCAAAGCTACATAAAAAGGCGAAAAAAAATATTGAGAAATGGGTCATTGACGGGGGAATGCTAATCGGGTTCGCACTCGAAGATAAAGACGAGATATTAGGAATAAAAATAAAATCAGTTATAAAACAAAAAGACGATTATTCGATAACAGGATATTTTGAATGGCAGCCTCACCGGCTGACAATGGACATACACCCGTATTTGTTTTTAGAACAAAGACGCGTAATGATTTCAGATATATTAGCAACTGAAGGGATTGACGGAGAGGAAATAGCTAAGCTTTGTGCGAAGGACGGTAAAGCAACAGAAACGCCTGTAATTATATTTAAGAAATTTGGAACAGGTTCGGTTTGCTGGTTTGCATTTGACGTTGCAAAAACAATTTGGCTGTTGCATCAGGGGCGTCCCGTATGGGAATATCCGGAAGATGGCAATCAGCCAAGAACGTGTGAGCTTCAAATATTGGGGCAAAATTTGCGTAAAGTATTTTATGCTGACGAAATTTTGTTTCTGCTACAAAACTTAATCGGTCAAAACGGACATGCGTTTGTGTATCAGATTCCTCCGCATTACAAGGAAATACCCGAAGCACTGTTTTATTGGGGAGGCGATGAGTATCGGGGTCCTGTAGAATATAGCTTAAAGGCATCGGACTGGATGAAAGAAAAAGGCTTGCCATTTCATATTAACATTGAATCGGAACATCATCCTATGACTAAAGAACAGGCTAAGCATATTTGGAATAACGGACACGAATTGTCCGTATATTATACGCTTGATGTTCCCGACAGCAAAGGTGGCTACAAACTCGGAGACGGAGTAATGCGCGAAGAGCTCTTTGTTAAACAAAATAATAGATTTTCGGAACGATTCGGCTATCGTCCTATTACGTCTGTTAATCACTGTTTGCGTTGGAAGGGCTGGGTTGAACCGGCAAAATATATCGAAAAAGCAGGTGGAAAAGCAGATAATTCATTTGCACCTTATTATGCACATCGACCTAATCCTTGGGGTAATGCACCGGCATTCGGGTCGGGATTCGGAACATGCTTTCCGTTTTACTTTTACGAAGACTACAAAGGTAAAAATCGTAAAATAAATGTGATAGAAGAACCGATAATCTGCTATGAAATAGGACATCGCGGCACTGTTCGCGGAAGCGCTACAGATGAAGAAGCATTGGCATTTGAGGAAATACATCTCGCAGTTGACCTTGCTGTAAAATTTCATTTTACGATGAATATGTTTTATCATCCGAGAAGCATCTTTACACGTAAAACAACACGTCAAGCTATCGAAGAGCTATTGAGGTATGTAAATTTCCGACAAATCCGTGTTGCGCATATGGGTAATGATGAATTGCAACACTGGTGGGAGAAACGCTCCGAAGCACAAATCGAAGAAAAACCAAATAGCTTAAATAAGAGAAATAGCGGCAAATACAATCATATCAGAAGATACAAATGCCAATGTGAATATCCGAGCGGGATGATTGCAAAGATGATAATAGATGCGAAAGATTCGATAGAGGTAAAATGCGACGGACAGGATGCAACTTACAAAATTAAAAGAGAATTCGGGCAAAATTGGCTTTAT
>CAZKNI010000197.1:0-3069 GCA_964554055.1 uncultured Phycisphaerae bacterium
TTATGTTAAAATTGATATGCGACTTAAATATATGTTCGCCATATCTTTTTCTTATCTCAGCTAACATTTCCCTGCCCAATCTTGTCCGAACATCATAAAGATTAGGCAAAATTTTTATTATAAGCTTCTGACCGCACTGCTGTTCAAGCAATTTCAGAGTTTCAATTTGCTTTTGCAATCCGTGAAGAGAAAAATAGCCCGTTTCAACCGGAATTATCACACCGTCAGACGCCCTCAGCGCATTAAAAGTCAAAAGTCCGACTGACGGAGGACAATCAATTATACAATAATCATAATTATTCTTCACCGATTCAAGAGCCTGCGACAATTTCATCTCTCTTCCGGGCACTCCCGAAAACTGCTGTTCGAAACCTGCCAACTCTACCGTTGACGGCGCCAAATCGAAATTTTTACTTATTTGCCAAACGATTTTATCAAGAGTCAACGCTTTATCTTCTTGGGAGGCAAGGACATCATAAATACTCATCTCGATTTGCTCATCCGGAACCGCTAATCCTACCGACGAATGTCCCTGAGGGTCCATATCTATCAACAACGTCCGTTTACCCTTCAAAGCCAAACAAGAAGACAAATTAATCGCTACTGTCGTCTTGCCACATCCACCTTTCTGATTAGCAATAGAGATAATATTCATAACCTATCCCCTAAATTAATGTAAATACCCGCTAACAGACAATCCCACATTTGCCCGTCAGCACAGGTACAATAACAATATTATTATCGACATATCAGGTCTGATAACTTTATTTTCTTATCGGACTTTTACCGAATATTAATTTTCAATACTCAAAACTTGCTCTTATTTGCCCCTATCAATAAGAAAAACTTTACTTTTACACTTATATGCCTGTAATATCCTTTTAAGCTGAACATCTATAACGAATGCAAATCGGGAATTACGCTAATGCCAACAAAAATCATCAACGGAAAAGTTTGCTTAAATACGGAAATCAATGAAAATATTGACATTCTCATCAAAAACGGAAAATGTTATCTGGAAAGCCCTGTAAACAGAGAAAAAAACGAAAAATACGAAATAATAGATGCCGCTGGCTCATACATTCTGCCAGGCTTTATCGAATTGCATACACACGGAGCAGGCTTGTTCGAATTTACGATGGGAAAATTTCAGCCTGAAACATCAAGCTTTGATAGCTCGGAACTCTTATACGCTAAAGAACTGAAACGATATGCAAATCTGCGACAATCAACAGGAGTAACGAGAATATATCTCGGAACATGGGCAGCCCCCATCGAAAGACAAAAATTTTGCTTTCGCCAACTCAAAAATTACATAAAATCATCACAAAACGGAAAACAAGGGGCATTCATCGCAGGCGGATTATTAGAAGGAACATTTATCAATCCCAAAAATGCCGGTGCTCAAAATCCTAATTTCGTATTTAAACCCGATATTTCTCTCTTCGATGAAATAAACGAATCCGGCGTAATCAAACTCGTTAACATCGTTCCCGATTATGGCCAAGACTCATATAAGCTAACGGAATATTGCACAAAACACGGTATTTCCGTTGGCGCAGGACACACTGATGCAACACTTAATCAATTCACTCAAGCTATTCAAGCGGGATTAAAATATTGCATTCATTTTCTCAATGGCCCGATAGGCCACAGCTACAAAATATTTGAAGAAGGTGGCGCAGTCGAAGCTGTTCTTTCCTCTAACATCTATGCAGAAATAATTGTTGACGGCGTTCACGTAAACCCGCGTTACGTCAGAGACGTTATCTATCGTAAAGGACACGAAAAAATACTCGCTGTTACCGATGCCATGTTCTTATCGCAAACACAGGGTATAAGTGAATTCGAAATTAGCGGAATAAAAGGAAAATTCTCCGACGACAGAAAATTCGTTTACGTTGCTAACAAAGAAAGACTCACTCTGTTTTCAAGTATTTTGACAATGGACAAAGCTTTTTCCAATTTGCTTTCTTGGCTAACAATCGACATTCCGGGGTTCTGGATTCGCCAACACAGCGCATTAAACCTTGAGCAAGCGATACTTATTGCCTCACATTGTTGTTCGAAAAATATCGCTGATATGATAGAAACTCGCACAAATGAAGATATCCGAACCGGAATAATTGCCAATGAAAAATTAGCGGACATAATAATAGCTGACATTGCAGGTCAGCCCGGCAATTACAAGTTAAAAATAAAACAAACATTTACACACAAACAATTCAAATAACAAAATTTCATTTTACAACAACAGGAAATGTAAGCTTATAATCAGGCTTGCTTTTTATCTGCATAATCAATTCGATATTCCATTCGTAGCGAGGATATTCTTTAAATCCTTCAGGGCTGCTCACAGGTTTGTCGGAGGGTATTTCCAATTCAGTTTTCGCGAATAATGGCTGAGCGGTACGAACGGGATATTTTTCCAAAACAACAATTTTATTTTCATAATATCTGTCTGTCTTATATGTCGTTTTAGATGCTCTGCGATGTTTAGAATGTTTAATACATACAAGGATAACCGAAAGCGACTCTATTGACACATTTCTTTTGAATTTTTGCCGGATTTCCAACTTAACCTTTTCTCCGCGAATAAATTTTTCTCTATCCGCCAATAAAATCGGTTCAAGAGCTTGTTGATTCAAAAGCCAATAATATATCGCATATCCGACAAATATCAGACCTATTCCCTCGTAAACTCCGCCACCTATATACGCAGACATCGAATAAGGCTTCGGAACATATCGAAAATAATGAAAAAGAAGTCCCGCTCCCAACAGATGCCAAACAATCGATATCAACAAAGCGCATTTAAAGTTATCAAAAGCGGAACGCTCCGGAAAAAATTGATATCCTCCCAATCCGGAAAATTTAGGAGGCTTACTCCTTTTAATGCTCAAAAAAATAAACAATATCCCGATAACCAAAAATGGCATGCCAAACATAGCAAAAAGATAAGGCATAAAAAAATATTCTTTCAGCAAATATGCATCTTTTGCGTCTTCGGGATTCCGATATGCCGTTATTCTTTGACCGACTTTAAGCTTATCAACCGTCGCTCTCACA
>CAZKNI010000198.1:0-2747 GCA_964554055.1 uncultured Phycisphaerae bacterium
GTAACTCTTGTCGGACACGGTAATGTTGGAAAAACAACATTGGCGGAAGCTATGCTGCATCAAGCCGGTGTTATCCCGAGAATGGGCTCTATTGATCAGGGTAATACGGTTTGTGATTTCGACGAAATCGAAAAAGAACGAAAACATTCCGTAGATTCCGCTGTCGTCCACTTCGATTACAACAATAGCTTTATCAATTTGATTGATACTCCGGGATACCCTGACTTCGTCGGACAAGCTCTATGCGGACTGGCGCCTGCGGAAACAGCTATTATCGTCGTTTCCGCTTCAGCAGGCATTGAAGTTAATACGCGCAGAATGATGAAAGCTGCCAGCGATTACGGTTTGGCGAGAGTCGTTGTAATAAACAAAATAGATTCCGATAATATAGACCTTTCCAGCCTAATAAATGGCTTGCAGGAAACTTTCGGCAAAAATCTTCTGCCGGTCAATCTTCCCGCTGATAACGGAAAAAATATTGTAAATTGCTTGAACGCTTCTGAGAGTAAAGCCGTTGACTTCGGCGATATAGAAGAAGCTCAACTTGCCCTTACGGAAGCTATTGTCGAATCAGATGAAGATTTAATGGAACGTTATCTCGGAGGAGAAACAATAGGTCAAGACGAACTGTTAAAAGGAATGAAAAAAGCTATTGCTTCAGGTTCACTCGTTCCTATCGTATTTACAGCTGCCCGAGAAAACATCGGAATAGCTGAGCTTTTGGATTTAATCGTAAATGCCTGTCCTTCGCCTACGGAAGGATTAATCAGAAAAATCATCACGGGCCAAGGCGATGAACAAAAAGAAGAACCCGTCGAACCGAAAGCGGACGGGCCCCTTGTAGGACAGGTTTTTAAAATATATTCCGACCCCAAAAGCAATATTAAATATTCAATCATACGCATTTTTAGCGGCACAATGAAATCCGATACAACATTTCAGATTAACGAAGAACGAAAAAGTATCAGAGCAGGACACCTATATCAAATGTTAGGCAACGAAACTAAAGAAGCTTCGGATGCTTCAGCTGGACAGATTTGTGCCTTAGCTAAAATAGACGAACTGCAAATCGGCGATATGATTCATGTCGGCAAACCGGGAAGACTTATTTTCCCGAATATTCCCGAGCCAATGTATTCGCTTGCTATCGAACCAAAGAGCAGAGGCGACGAGCAAAAAATAAGTGGCGCCCTGACACGCCTCTCGGAAGAAGACAAAACGTTCAAAGTCGCGCGAGACCGTCAAACAAATGAGCTTGTAATTTCCGGAACAGGAGATTTGCACTTGCGCGTTATGCTACAAAAAATGGAAAAAAGATTTAAATTACAAGTTACAACAAAAGTTCCGAAGATTCCTTACAGGGAAACAATAACAGCACCGGCAGACGGACATTATCGACACAAAAAACAAACGGGCGGAGCGGGACAATTCGGCGAAGTTTACCTAAAAGTCGAACCCCTCGAGCGTAATGGCGGATTTGAATTTGTCGATGAGATATTTGGCGGTGCTATTCCGGGGCAATTTCTGCCAGCTGTCGAAAAAGGCGTAAGAGACCTAATGGAAGAAGGCGCCGTTGCGGGCTTCCCTATGCAAGACATACGCGTTCGAGTATATGACGGAAAACATCACCCTGTTGACAGCAAAGAAATAGCTTTTCGCATCGCAGGTAAACTCGCGATGAAAGACGCTGTCACAAAAGCCAAACCTGTTCTGCTTGAACCTGTCGTCAATATCGAAGTTACCGTTCCTTCTCAATATGTAGGCGATATTACAGGCGACCTGTCCGGCAAAAGAGGACGTATCCAAGGACAAGAAGTCCTTCCTGGCGGAATGACAGTCATTAAGGCTCAAGTTCCACTCGCTGAAGTCGCACAATACAATTCTCAGCTACGCTCCGTAACAGGCGGACAAGGAAGCTACACAATGGAATTTTCACATTACGACATTGTCCCGCCAAACATTCAGCAAGAAGTTGTCAAGCAATACAAACCCAAAGACAACGAAGAAGGATAAAATCCAAATCTTATTAACATAACACAAGCAAAAGCCCGATTCTGTCGGGCTTTTTTATTGCATATCATAATCCCTTATGCCAATAATAGGAAATCATGAAAAGGAAAAAAGCAAATAACAAAATAGACAATAAATCAGCTGCTTTGCAAATCATTCTTAAGCTCCGAGATGCGGGATACAAAGCCTATTTCGTAGGCGGGTGCGTTCGAGACAAACTGTTAGGAAAAACTCATATCGAAGAATACGATATCGCAACCGATGCCCCGCCAAATGAGATTATTAAACTATTTCGCAAAACCCGCAAGGTAGGCGTAAAATTCGGCGTCGTTCTTGTCGGAATCAATAGACACTGGATTGAAGTGGCAACATTTCGAACAGACGAAAGCTACATCGACGGAAGACATCCGACAAACATCAAGCCTTCCACAATAGAAGAAGACGCAAAGCGCAGAGATTTTACAATCAACGGAATGTATTATGACCCTGTCGATAAAAAGCTTATTGATTTCGTCGGAGGACGCGAAGACCTCGAAAATCGAATAATAAGGGCTATAGGTCAGCCAAACCAAAGATTTCGTGAAGATCATCTGCGAATGCTTCGTGCTGTCCGGTTCGCCACTCAACTTGCTGATTGGAACTTTAAAATCGAAGAAACAACAGCTAATGCAATCATACGGGAATCGCAGCACATCAAACTAATTAGCAGCGAAAGAATTCTTGAAGAATTAAAAAAA
>CAZKNI010000199.1:0-4495 GCA_964554055.1 uncultured Phycisphaerae bacterium
TCCTTTTAAAAGCTTAAAATTTCTCGGTGAAAAGCCTTTAACTTTGCGTTACCCAAAAGAGACTCAACCAACAGCAGAACGCTACAGAGGATTCCATATTAACGATTGGGATAAATGTATAGGTTGCGGGAATTGTGTAGAGGTGTGTAAGTTCGATGCGGTTATTGTTAAATAGGTAGCTTATTGTCTGTAAATTTTCTGATTTTGACAGAGAGGAAAAAGACGGTGATAACGATAGAAGTAAACGGAAATAAAGTTCAAGCTGAAGACGGAGTTATGTTGTTGGAAGTTCTTAAAGGAGCGGGGATTCATATTCCTACACTTTGCCATTTGCCGGGATTGTTTCCGAGCGGCGCGTGTCGGATGTGCGTTGTCGAGGTTGAAGGTCAGCGTGGATTAGTTCCGAGTTGTGCGTTTCCTGTTTATGACGGAATGAAAGTAAAGACACATTCGCCTCGGGTTTTAAGGGCACGTAAAACAATTGTCGAGCTTTTGTTGTCGAGTCATCCCGATGATTGTTTGTATTGTGTACGTAACGGTAATTGTGAGCTTCAAAAATTGGCGGAAGAGCTTGGAGTGCGCGAGAGACGATATATAGGGGCGAAAAAAGAGCATAAGATAGATTCGTCGAGTCCATCAATTGTTCGTGATCCTGCAAAGTGTATTTTATGTGGCAGATGTGTGAGGGTATGTGAAGAAATTCAGGGAGTTGCAGCGATTGATTTTGCATCTCGGGGTGCAAAGGCGCATATAAGTACTGCATTTGAGGAGGGCTTGAATGTTTCGAGTTGTATCAATTGCGGACAGTGTATAATGGTTTGTCCGACGGGTGCATTACGTGAGCAGAGTGCGATAAAGAAAGTTACGGATGCGTTGAATCATCCGGATAGATTTGTTGTTGTTCAGCATGCGCCAGCTGTTTCCGTATCTTTGGGAGAGGAGCTTGGGTTAAAACCCGGCAGCGATGTTGACGGATTAATGGTTGCCGCTCTTCGGTCTTTGGGATTTGATGCGGTTTTTGATACGTCATTTAGCGCTGATTTGACAATAATGGAAGAGGCGTCCGAATTGGCGGAGCGAATATCGTCCGGCGGGACATTGCCTATGTTGACGAGTTGTTGCCCGGGTTGGATTAAGTTTGTAGAACAATTTTATCCCGAGTTTATCGATAACCTTTCGACATGTAAAAGTCCTCAACAGATGTTAGGAGCTGTGATAAAAAGTTTTTATGCTGAGCGTTGCGGAATAAATCGGGAGCGGATTTACAGCGTTTCGATAATGCCGTGTTCCGCAAAGAAATTTGAAGCTCAACGTCCTGAGATGATGAATGAGGAAGTTCAGGATGTGGATGCGGTTTTGACGACTCGGGCGTTGGCAAGAATGATTAGACGTAGCGGATTGGATATAACGAAGCTTTCACCTGATAGGGCTGATACTCCTTTTGGCGTTCGTAGCACAGCTGGAAAACTGTTTGGAGCGTCCGGAGGGGTAATGGAGGCGGCGATACGTACAGCTCATTATTTGCTTACGGGCGAGGAATTGAAGCATTTGGAAGTTAAACCTGTTCGTGGGCTTGAAGGTGTAAAATCGGCACATTTGAAGATAAACGGAAAGCAAATAGGAGTTGCTGTAGCTCACGGATTGGGTAACGCTCGTAAGTTGCTGGATGAGATTAAGGAAGGCAGCAGGGATGATATTCATTTTGTCGAGATAATGGCGTGTCCCGGAGGATGTGTCGGAGGGGGAGGGCAACCTCAGGGGCGAGATATAGAAGCTGTTAAAAGGCGTATGAAAGCATTGTATGAAATAGATAGGAAGGAAGAGCTTAGGGTTTCGCATAAGAATCCCGATGTACAGCGGATATATGATGAGTTTTTGGGTAAACCTTTGAGCGAAAAGTCTCATCGTTATCTTCATACTCATTATGTAAGGCGCGAGGTTATCGTTTAAGTGAAGAGGATGAGATTTAGAGAATAGGTTGATGATAGGAGCTGCTAACAATTCGTTTGTCAGAACGATAAAAGAACGCTGTCGCTTGTGCTATACGTGTGTGCGAGAGTGTCCCGCTAAGGCGATTCGTGTAATGAACGGGCAGGCTGAGATTGTTGGCGAGAGGTGTATTAATTGCGGGAACTGTGTTCGCGTTTGCAGTCAGGAAGCAAAGCAGATTGTTAGCAGTGTGGAGAAAGTAAAGGAATTATTGGCTGACGATGTTAAGGTGGCAGCGTGTCTTGCTCCGAGTTTTCCTGCGGAATTTGTGGATATAGAGGCAGGAAAAGTTGTTGGCATGTTGAGGCGATTGGGTTTCGATTATATTTATGAGGTTGCCTTCGGGGCGGATTTGGTTGCAAAAGCGTATAAGGAACTTTTGTATAGGGATGATGGAAAGCGTTATATATCGACGCCTTGCCCTGCGATAATAGCGTATGTCGAAAAATATCATCCGGATATTGTAGGGAGTTTGGTTCCGATTGTTTCTCCGATGATAGCGCTTGCGAGATGTTTGCGTAGCAATTACGGAAAGGAATTGAAAACGGTTTTTATAGGTCCTTGTATAGCCAAGAAGCAGGAAGCTGCGAGTGGGCATGTAGAAGGTGAGATAGATTGTGTGTTGACGTTTGTTGAGCTGCGCGAATTGATGAACGAATTAAA
Organism: uncultured Phycisphaerae bacterium; assembly: GCA_964554055.1. Classification (GTDB taxonomy): domain Bacteria; phylum Planctomycetota; class Phycisphaerae; order JAAYCJ01; family JAAYCJ01; genus S014-18. Next base: position 2,653 of record CAZKNI010000199.1, read on the forward strand.
TTTCGGAGAAAAAGATTTTGGCGAAGTCGAATTATCCGAATTTGATAATCCTGTCGGGGGCGCGGGTTCTCTGTTTCCGTTGAGCAGAGGGTTGTTGCAGGCGGCTGATATACAAGAGGATTTGATGACGGGAGAAATTGTAACCGCTGACGGACGAATGAATTTTGTAGAGGCGATAAAGGAGTTTGAAGATAGCAGTTTAGATGCGAAATTGTTGGAGATTCTTGCGTGTACCGGCTGTATTGCGGGTGCCGGAATGAGTCATCGCATTCCCCTTTTTGCCCGTCGAGCCAAAGTTAGCGAATATGTCAGGGTAAAGATGGAAAGTTTTGATTATGGGCGTTGGGAAAATGATATTGCGAAATATGAGAAAATTGATTTGAGGAGATGTTATTCAGCAGATGATCATAGGATACCGTCACCGTCGGAAGAAGAGCTTAGAAAGATATTAGAGCGTCTCGGTAAATTCCGCCCGGAAGATGAATTGAATTGTGGAGCATGCGGGTATGAGACGTGTCGTGAGCATGCAATAGCGATTTACAAAGGTTTGGCAGAGAGTGAGATGTGTTTGCCTTATACGATAGAGCAACTTCGTAAAACGATAGACGAATTGGCGATTTCGAATGAGCAATTGGCAAGCGTTAAGGAGACATTAGTGCATGCGGAAAAGCTTGCGAGTATGGGACAATTGGCAGCGGGTATTGCGCATGAGATAAATAATCCTTTGGGAGTTGTGTTGATGTTTGCTCATCTGCTGATGGAGCAGGTCGATAAGGAGAGCGGTCTTTACGAAGATTTAAAAATGATTGTGGAGCAGGCGGATAGGTGTAAAAAAATTGTTTCGGGTCTTTTGCATTTTGCGAGGCAAAATAAGTTGACGCTTGCCCGTGTTGATTTGTCGGAGCTTGCGAGAAGAGTTATCAAGTCGATAGATGTTCCAAAAGAGATAAAAATATTACTTAAACAAAGGTCGGAAGATGTTGTTGCGGAGATTGACAGCGATCAGATTTCTCAAGTATTAACAAATTTGATTACGAATGCGATATCAGCGATAGAGGGAGCGGGTTGCATTGAAATAGAAATAGACGGAGACGGCAATAATGTATGGATAAGTGTAGCAGATAGCGGTAAAGGGATTCCCGAAGAGAATTTGGGGAAAATATTTGAGCCGTTTTTTACAACGAAGCAAATCGGAGAGGGAACGGGTCTTGGGCTTGCGGTAACTTACGGGATTGTGAAAATGCATAGGGGAGATATTAAAGTTGTTTCGAATGCAGATAAGTCAGTTGGCGGAACGGGTACGAAATTTACGGTAACGCTGCCGTGCAAGCATAGATGAGATTTTGTTTAGAGTAAAATTATCAGATAAGTTTTGGGAGTTTGGATTATGGCGAAAATTTTAGTTGTAGATGATGATATTGATTTTGTAGAGCAATTAAAAATACAGCTTGAAGCAGCTGGCTATGAAGTCGTAACGGCTAATAGTGTTGCAGAAGCTGAGGAGCTTATAGAGAAGGAGCAACCTGACGGTGCGATTGTCGATTTAATGCTTGAATATGCAGACGGTGGGTTTTCGTTGTGTTATAAGCTTAAGAAGTTTAACGAGAAGATGCCGGTTATATTGGCGACATCTGTTGCTAATGAGACGGGTATAGATTTTGATGCGTCCACTGATGAAGAACGTTCGTGGATAAAGGCTGACATTGTTTTGGCTAAGCCGATTCGTTTTGAGCAGTTGCGTAGAGAATTGGAGCGATTGTTGAAAAAATCGCGAACAGGGTAAAGTGTAATGGATATATTTACGCTAAAAATTTTAATAGTTGATGACGAGTTGGGAATGCGT
>CAZKNI010000200.1:0-8031 GCA_964554055.1 uncultured Phycisphaerae bacterium
CTTCCATACGAACAAGCTCTTGATCATCAACGGAATCAACCGGAAGCTGAGCCCCCATTCCGGGAATTAATTTCATCACATCTTTCATCGAACCCATTTTTTTCATCCCCCGGAGCTGAGCAAGAAAATCCTCTAGCGTAAACACACCTTTAGCCATTCTCGCTTGCATTTTTTGCATCTGCTCAGCATCAAACTGCTCCTGAGCCTTTTCAACCAAAGTTATGACATCGCCCATGCCCAGAATCCGGTTCGCCATCCTGTCCGGGTGAAATTCTTCAAGCTTATCGAGCTTTTCGCCAACTCCAATAAACTTTATTGGCTTACCGGTAACAGCTTTCACCGAAAGAGCTGCTCCCCCTCGCGCATCGCTGTCAAACTTTGTCAGAATCACACCGTCAAGCTCGAGTCGCTCATTAAAGGCTTTGGCACTATTGACAGCATCCTGACCCGTCATCGCATCGCAAACAAGATAAATTTGATGAGGATTGACAGCTTTAGCTATATCGGAAACCTGCTGCATCATTTCCTCATCAACATGAAGCCTGCCAGCTGTATCTATTATGACAACATCACGAGCATTTTTATTCGCCCAAGAAATGCTGTTTTTTGCAACTTTAACGGGATTTTTTTGTCCTTCTTCGAAATATACGGGAACATTTATTTGTTCGCCTAAAACTTTAAGCTGTTCGACTGCAGCAGGCCTTTGTAAATCACAAGCCACTAATACCGGATTATGTCCCTGCGAGAGAATAAGCTTCGCCAATTTTGCACTCGTCGTCGTTTTTCCAGACCCTTGTAAACCTGCCATTAAAATAATCGTAGGAGGAGGGCTTACATAATAAATTCGATTATCAACAGGCCCCATCAAATTGACGAGTTCATCATGACAGATTTTTATCATCAATTGCCCGGGATGCAAGCTTTTAATGACATCTTGACCAATAGCTTTTTGAATACAATTTTCGCAAAATTCGCGCGCAACATTAAGATTAACATCAGCTTCAAGCAACGCACGCCTAACCTGCGTCATCGCTTCACGTACATTTGATTCGCTAATCCTGCCTCGGCCTGACAGCTGACGAAACGCATTATTCAATTTGTCTGTCAATGCTTCAAACATAAGTTACGCTATATTTCCCGAAACAGTTTATGATACAAAATTCCATCTAAAATTTCAATACATTAGATGACGTTTTAACAGCTTATAATAAAAACTCTTCTTTTGATGCGTTGTAAATATTTGAAATGATATTATCGATTTTTCGCTATTTACCCTTCGATTTGGATTTCTTCTGCTGTTCTTCATATTCCCTCGCCATTTGCTCCATTTTCTTCTGGAGTTTAGCCCACCAAGATGTAGATTTGCCAACTCGTTTAGGAGCAGCGGGCTTGTTCTTTTCTTCTTCCAAATGCCTTCTAATCCTTTTATTCTCAATCACACCTAAAAAATTACTCGTAAGAATGTACAGATTTAATCCGCTTGGGGCGTTATACAAAATCAGACCGAAAAATATACCCATAAAATAAAACATCACTTTTTGCTGTTTTGCCTGTGCAGGATCAGCGTCCGGAGCAGTCGGCTGAGCCATAAATTTCTGTTGAAGCAACATTGAAATCACAAGCAACAACGGCAAAATATTCAAATCGTGAATCGGGCCCACCATTCCCGAAATAAGAGGAATTTCTATCGCTTTACTGAAATGTATCAAACTATCCGGGCCCGCCAAATCGCGAATCCATAAGAAAAACGGCTGATGCCGCAACTCAAACGTATTATTAAGAGACGTCCATAATGCAACCCATATCGGCATTTGCAACATCATAGGCAAACAGCCTAACATCTGTCCTGCCGGATTTATTCCTTCCTCTCTATAAAGCTCCATTATCGCTTTATTCATCGCTTCACGATTATTCTTATATTTTTCTCTTATCGCTTGCATCTTAGGCTGAAGCTTTTGCATATTCTGTTGCATACGCATCATATTAAGCTGACTTGACTTCGTTATCGGATGCAAAAGTGCTCGCACGATGACGACCATAAGAATAATCGCCAACCCGTAATTTCGTGTTATCAGATATAAAAACTTCAACAGCTTAATCATGATTTCCGCCAGCCATTGCATCGTGCACCATGTATACTCAATCGTACCGGCATAATAACGTTTACGATATTTTTCGACCCTGTTGAATATCGTATTAGACTTAGGCCCCAAATATAACTCAAAATCCAAATCCGATTTTGATTTTGGGCTCAACAGTATCTTCCGCGATTGCCACAACGTCGTCAAATCTTCACCTAAATCATCTATATCACTGGCACAATACGCATATACCGATTTTATACGTTTACCGTTTGCCTGTCCCGTCGAATCGACAGGACACATCAACGCTGCAAAATATTTATTAGCTTGACCTGCCCAGATAACTTCTTCGTCAATATCATCAAGACGATAAGAAAATCCCTTTTTCTTTAAAATCTCTTTTCGTGTAACTTTTTTGATTTGAATATCACCGGAACTCGCCAAACGCAACCCCGCATACACCTTACGATAATCGCTACGAGGGTCTTCTTTCCGAATACCCAAAACGCCAAACTGATATAATTCTACGGAAAATTTTCGTTTGGAAAGATTTTCAATCTTGCAATCGACAAACATATCATAAGACTGCTTTTTAACGATATACGTTTTGCTAAGTCTAACGAGCTTATGATTTCCGTCCGTAATATCAACATAAAATATTACACGCTGTTCGTTATCGTTCGAACTTACACTATAAAACCAATTAACGTCTTCAAGATTTATTTCTATTGGCCCGCCCTTATCACGCAAAATGACAATTCTCTCCGTACTCATCGAAAATTTCGTTTCCGAAGGATATTTTACAGGCGACAGTAACGTATATCTTTTTGTCTTATCCCTAACACTCTCCGAAAACTGACTTAATTTCACCGTTTCTATCGATGCCCCCATTGTCGTAAGCTGAGCAAACAAATAATATCCGCTCTGAGAATCTAATCCGCCTATTGTAATATTATCATTCGATTTCGGATTCCGGATAACACCGACATTTTTGCTCTTAACATTCTGCTTAGAGCCGACAACATTATTGCTATTCGTCCCAACCTCCTTGCCCGCCAAGCTTCCCTTATATGCCGGATTTGTAGATGTTACAACACTTCTTCTGCTCGTCTGTGGCATAGGCCAAAGCTTCATACGCAAATGTTCCCATGCCATAAGAACAAAAAGCGATATAACAACAGCTATTATAAGTCTTCGTGATTCCATAATTGCCTTGAATATTCCAAAATATAGCTAACAAACTCTTTACAACAAACTTAATGTAAGCAAAACCTGAAAAATGTTACAGATATTTGATAATATGATAAAATTAGGGGTAAATCAAGCAAACGTTTGTTTTTATTCCAGCGGATTTTCCATATCTAACATGCAATTATATATCTTTACCTGTCGTCCCGTGCATAAGCTGCCCATACTTTACACCTTTTATGCTGAGAATATTTTGAGCAAATTTCTCTATATGCTCCGCTTTCCCCCGAAGAATCAGCACTTCCATACAATTATCGTAATCCATATGAATATGCATCGACGAAACAATAATATCTTCGTGTTCATGTTGAAAATGCATCAATCGATGCATTAAATCGCCATGCTCATGCTCATATACAATAGAAAGAACTGCAACCTGCCTACTCTTATTCTTATGCCAGCTTTGTTTTACAAGCTCTGCTCGTACCAAATCGCGAATAGCTTCCGAACGATTTTCATATCCTTTTCGCGCAATAAGTCTATCAAACTTTTCGAGCAACGACTGCTCCATTGATACACCGAAACGAACGAGTTTATCCTTTTCCGACATATTAATCACATCCCTTTTCTCTACAATGATTGATAATGTTAATGCCTATTAATATCTCACCCTCACACATCACATTTTATTAGCATAAAATCATTTGTTTCCCAAACATATTAATACAAGGCAAAATACCCTATCAACGCCAAAATAAAAATAGCCGACAAAACATATAAAAGCCAATGCACCTCTTTACCTCTGCCGGTTGCAATTTTAATTATCGGATAAGCCAACAGCCCTGCAAATAATCCGGTGCTTATCGAAAACGTAAGAGGCATCAATACAATTGTCAAAAAAGCAGGAATTGACTCCGTCCAATCAGACCAGTTGATTTTTCTCACAGCCCCCATCATCAAACATCCGACAACAATCAACGCAGGAGCTGTCACCGGATAAAGTGTATCCGTGAAATTTATCAATTTTCCCCCTATCACAACCGTTTCCGATTTTGGCAATCCTGCTCCGAACATTTCCGCAATCGGAGAAAAAAACATCGCTACTAAAAATAATGCCGCTGTTATCATATTTGCCAAACCGGTTCGTGCCCCGTCCGCTATACCCGCTGACGACTCAATATAACTTGTAACCGTACTCGTACCGAAGAGAGAACCCAAGACAGTTCCCGCTGCATCCGAAAACAATGCACGATTAGCGCGAGGCAATTTCCCATTTTTTATAAAACCCGCCTGCTGAGAAACTCCTATAAGAGTTCCTACCGTATCGAACATATCAAAAAATAACAACACAAGAATAGGCGTAATATATTTTAAATTCAATGCACCGGTAATATCAAGCTTACCGAAAATCGGTTTTAACATAGGCAGCTGAACCCAACCGGATTTCACTTTAACAAGTCCCGCCAGCCAAGCTATTATTCCCGTTGCAATAATACCTAACAAAATCGACCCTCTCACATTACGCGCATAAAGCACTGTTGTTATAAACAAGCCCGCTATTGACACGAGTACAGCTGAACTCGTCAAATCGCCAAGCTTAACAAGCGTCGCCCCGCTCGCAACTATCACACCAGCATGACGTAATCCTATAAAAGCAATAAATATCCCTATGCCGACAGCTGCTGACATCTTCAAACCCTCAGGAACAGCATCTATTATCATCTCACGAATCTTTACAACAGAGAGAACGAGAAAAACCGAACCGCTTATAAAAACCATTCCGAGAGCAACTTGCCAAGGAACGTTCATTCCGAGACAAATTGTATATGTAAATATCGCATTCAGCCCCATTCCCGGAGCCAACGCTATCGGATATTTCGCAAATATTCCCATCAAAAACGTTGCACTCGCAGCTCCCAAACACGTTGCACATACAAGCCCTCTTAACATATCAGCTTTTCCGGCATCCGACAATCCTGCTGTAAACGCAGGACTCAAAATTATCGGATTAACGATAATTATATACGCCATTGTCATAAACGTTGTAATTCCACCGACAATTTCTCGTTTGATATTACTGTTACGCTTACTGATTTCAAAAAATTCATCGAGCTGACTTATCATATTTCAATTACTCCCAAACTAATCTTAAAAGCACATAACAAAATAACGTAAACACGCTTTTTTTAAACTCAAGCATGTTTGTAGCGAATTTTCGTTATAAACAATAAATTACAAAACCGAAAGAATATGAGTTTCTGCTATTATGATAAGCACATTTCCCGCAATCCCATAATTATGTACATCAACTGCTATGACGATTTTCTCTGATACGTAGCGCACTCGCCTTAACAAAAGCCTCCGGAAGAAAATCTATTAAATCACTCGCTGTTAACGAAATTTGCCCAAGCTTATCCGCTGACACATCACCTGCTAAGCCGTGAACATATACACCTATAACAGACGCATCAAAACAGCTATAACCTTGACCGATAAGAGCTGATATTATTCCGGTCAGAACATCTCCGCTGCCACCTGTCGCCATTCCCGGATTACCCGTTTCATTCACATAAATTCGCTCCCCATCGGTAACAATCGTTTTATGTCCTTTCAGCACACACACCGAACTTCCTTGTGCTGACAAGTCATTATTCGATTTGCGTTCAGCACGCATCATCGATATAGCGCAATCCACGGCATATTGCTTTCTACTTTCTTGAATTTGCTCCGACGTACAATGCATCAATCTTGCCAATTCTCCCGGATGAGGAGTTATAACACATCTGCCTATAAGCCTGCCCTTCCAATCATTTTGCGCCAACATATTCAAACCGTCTGCATCAATCACAATTGGAATATTCTCGGATAAACAATCAAAAATAAAATCGACAATCGCTTCAACTTCTCCCAATCCGGGACCCACAGCTACAACGTCAAACAATTTTTGCCTAACAACAATATCAACAAGCTCATTTACTCCAGCTGAAGAAATACATACTCCGTTATCCTTCAATGGAACAGATGTAGCACACGGAGCTAAACTCCCGACAGTTAATTGGATACATTCAGGCAATGCCATTGTAACAAGGCCAGCTCCGCTACGCAAAGCAGCGTTAGCTGCTAATGATGGCGCCCCTATCATCCCTCGCGACCCACCTACGACAAGAACTCGACCGAAATTCCCCTTATGCGAATTATCGGAACGAGTCTTCAATAAAGGTATTGCACTTACGGTTTCCACAAGTTTATTGCGAACTTACACAAATTCAACAAACAAGAAAAATCGGACACAAACATATATGAAAATTATCCGTCAAATCAAATTACCTAAATGCTGCTCCGAGAGAAAAGCTAAACACCTGAGTGTCATCATCGTCATTACTCGATATAGGCCAAGCAAAATCAAATGCCATCGGAATAGGCCCGAAATAATCAATAACAAGTCTTATCCCAAAGCCAACAGATGCACGCCAATCGGTTATACCTATATCATCTTCCACTGTTCCCATATCAAGAAACGTAACACCTCTTAGCTTTTTACCCGCAAGAGGAAAACTTAACTCATTTCCGATTAACAGCTCAAAATTACCGCCAACCTGAGTATCGTCAGGCCATTGCCGAGGGCTAACACCTCTAAATGCGAATCCACGAATTGACCCGATGCCGCCACCATAAAATCTCTCAAAAACAGGAACATCACCTGAAATATAGCCTATAACCGCATTCGTAGCCCAAATTGTCTTCCTATCAAATATATCTGTTCTAAGCGTTTTATAATGAGTAATTCTGCCGATAAGCTTTGAAAAATCCCAATCGCCCCCAGCCAATTCCCAAGACGCTTCCATACGAGTTCCGCGAGAAGGCATAAAAAAGCTATCGGTCGTATCACGTATGATACTCAACTTTAGCGATGTCAACAGATTATTGCCTTCAGCTTCCAATATATCTTTCGGAGCAAAAAACCAATAATGATAATCTACATCATCTACTTTGACGTTCTCAAGTCTAAATGCCGTTCTAAACGTATAAATCTTTTTAAACCTTTTGCCGAGGCTCACCATCATTCCCGCACGCTTTTCGGTATAACCGTCGCGATCGCGATCAAACAAATATCCGCTCAATCCGAGCGACAAAGGCCTATCAAATAAATAAGGCTCTGTAAAATCTATCCTGAATCGACTAACTTCCGTGCCGGGCTCAAACGAAATTTTCAATGTCTGACCGGCACCCTTAAACGCCTGACCTCGGAAAAATTCCCCCCAGCTACGAGGCCAATCGAACAAATCAAAATTCCACGACTCTATACTAAAATTACCCAAAACGCCGCTATTACTCGTTATTCCGACACCCGCCATAAAGCGCGTTGTTTCTGTTTCCTCTAACTTTATTTCTACATTCCGCTCATCATCGGAAAGACCTTCCGCAGGCGATATCTTCACTTCGCGGAACAATCTCGTCTCGTACAAACGCCTCTCATGCTCATTCACTTTGTTTACATCATAAATTTCGCCCGGATAAAAATCGAGCGTTCGCCTAACAACTCTGTCCTGCGTACGCTGATTACCCCTAATAACTATTCTGCCTATCTTATACGATTTACCTTCCTTGATACTTATTTTCAAATCGGCAACACCGGGAGTCTCTGAATACACATAATCCGTATCAACCTTTGCATAAATAAAGCCTGCCTGTCCGTAAAGCGAAAGAATTGCCCGCCTATCCGCTTCGAGTTTATCCAAATTCAAAACTGCGCCGGGCTCAA
>CAZKNI010000201.1:0-12384 GCA_964554055.1 uncultured Phycisphaerae bacterium
AAGACTTGAAAAATCTGATGCGAGAAAGTAATAAACCGAGTGCAATTATCGCTGTCAGCTCCGTCAGAGCGATAGCTTTGTATCAGTCGGCAATTGCATTAGGTTTAAAAATTCCCGAAGATATTTCTCTTATCGCTATTACCGGTCTGGAGTTTACCGGATTTCATCGCGCGAAAATTACGACCGTAAAATCTTCTTATGAAAACGTAGGATTTGTAGCTTCCAAAATTCTTTTCGATTTGATAAAAAATCCCGAATTACCCGCACAAAAAATTTTGTTACCCCCAACCTTCATAGAGGGAGAAACGACAAGCAATTATTGTTCATAATAAAATTACAGCAATAAAAGTTTAGGGATTATTTTCAATTGCCTATAATAAATAACATTTATATTGCTCAAAAATAGCATTCAGGGGGGGTGAAGCGGGTTTCGGTGGAGGCGGCCGAAACCCGCTGTGGGGATCCTGTCGGCACCTTGCCGACGAAGTTTCTCACCTGTATCCGTTATGTAGCAGCCAAAGTCACAAAATCCGCTACATAACATTGCAAATCACATACCCGTCAACGCTTACATACGCCTATCGATGTTCATACACGCCTAATAAGAACAAACACAAAACGTTATTATTTCAGCATTTAAAATAAGCTACTAAAAAGATTTACCAAACTGCTAGTCTGCTGAGACAAAATAGACAATGAATTAATTTGTGCTTGATATAATGCATTTTGCCGAGTCAAGTTTGCCATCTCCAATGCATAATCGGTATCTTGTATCGAGCTAATTGCGGAAGACAAAGCTGTTTCGGCATCAGATAGAGCATTTTGAGTGCTTGTAATCGTATAACTCTGAAATGCACCTATATTCGCGGAAGCTCTTGCAACTTGAGTAACTGCTTCTCTTGCGATTTTCATAGCTTGCGTCGCATTGTCCGTCGCGTTATATGTTCCGCCACTCGTAATTTGGCTTAAATATCCTACAATTCCATTACCCAAATGAGCGCTGCTTAATGAGCTTATACCTATTGTCGCTGTATTGGAAACTGATGGAGAGAGGGCAAACGTAGCTCCTCCGTCAGTTACGGTAAACGAATCGCTTCCGCCAGATGACGAAACAAATGATTCAGCGAGTGTCAATCTGCCTGTAACGCCATTGACATTAAAGGTTACGTCATAGCCGTCAACGTTCGCTGTCTGTCCGTTAATTGTAACCGTTGCATCTTCGCCATAATCGGTCGTAACATCATCAGTCGTATGAAAAGTTCCGCTTATCGTATGAACCGTAACGAACTGGTCTTCGCCATATTCTTCACTTTGCATGTAAAGAACATTGTTACTGGCAACAGCCTGCACACCTGTAGCAGCTGTATTGGCGTTTATGGCAGATGCCATTTCAGCAATAGACGTGCTTCCTGCAAAATCGAGTTGCACGGAACCTAAATTTCCTGTTATTTCTAACGAGACCGAATTATGATGCGACAAGCCTGCTCCGGAAAAGGTTATTTGTCCGCGTTCAGCGGCGGAAACAACATCGAGCTGCAAACTTGTATTTGTTCCTACGGGGCGGGCTGTAATGTCAACATCGGTAATTTTTGAGCTATCGACACCTGTTGTATTTATTGCATACGTTCCATTAAGCAGATGTTGTCCGTTAAAAGTTGTCGTATTAACAAGGCTATCGATAGAAGCTATTGCCTGATCGATTTCAAGCTGTTTAGCTGCCTTTTCATCCTCTGTTAATCCCGTATCATTTGCTAACTCGACCGTAAGAGAATATATATCGGAAACAAGGTCTGATATTTCATCTACAGCGCCATCTGCAACACTCAGCATAGCATTTGCACGTGTTCCGTTATCGTAAGCAGCTTGAACAGCGACCAAATCGGAATTCAAAGCTGATACTGCAACAAGCCCCGCCGGGTCGTCAGCAGCTGAATTTATCCTATAGCCAGTTGTCAGCCTGAGCATTGACATTTGTTGCTGATATGATGTTTGATTCATAGCATTCAAAATGCTATATAAACTTGAATCGGAAATAAGCCAGGACATAAGATCCCCTCCTCCAAATCGGACAATAATTTTGCCTCCGGTTCACTTTCGGAAGGCTTTATTATGCTTTCATACCTATCAACTCTGAAATGTATTTCTTAAGGTGAATTTGCTTCCATTTGAAATTTAAGATATAAAATTCGGATAAGCAAATTTTGTAGATTTTTTTCTTGCTTGCGGATAAATTTTTCGACTTAATCCGAAAAATAATGAAATGTTATCGGACTAATTAGATATAAATACAAAGCCTAAGCTTCTATTTGCCAGTGTTGATATTTAAATGCGACAAGTTTGTCGCGTTTACTTTTGGCAGAAGATAACAATTTGGCAAGTTTTTTATCGTCTTCGTTACGTATAGCATTAGCTATTTCATCAAGCTCGGAACTGAAGTTTTGGATTGCCTTAACAATATAATCGGGATTTGACATAATAATATCCGTCCAAAGCTTAACATCGCCGGAAGCAATTCGTGTCGTATCCATAAATCCCGTTCCGGTAAATTCAAGTTGTTTTTGTGTACATGTATTCACAAGGCCAGCAGCTACAACATGAGGAAGATGAGAAACAAGCCCCAAAAGTTTATCATGTTCCGCTGGACTCGTTACAACAACGTTCATTCCAACTGTCCGCCAGAGTTGAGAAATTAAGTCTATTGCAGAAGCTGAATTCATTTTTACAGGTGTAACAAAACAATTTGCATTGACAAACAGGTCGTGTCGGGCGAATTCAATGCCTCTTTTTTCAGAACCCGCGACAGGATGTGAACCCACAAATTCTATTTTTCGAGAGAATAGCTTGCTCGCCCATTTACAAATTTGCCTCTTAGTCGAGCCGACATCAGTAACAATAGCCCCCCGCGCAAGAATATCGACAAGAGAATCAATTGTCGATTTTATTAAGCTTATCGGAGTCGCGATTATTACAAGCTGACAATCGTGCAAATCTTCGAGCGAAAGAGAACCTTCATCTATTGCGCCAAATTCGATTGCTCTGTCGATAGAAATTTGCCTGTGTCCGATTCCTATAATTTTTGCAGGCACATTAGCGGTTTTTAAAGCAAGTGCAACAGAGCCGCCTATAAGACCCGGGCCAACAATGCCTATTTTCTTTAACTTTTTGATATGCAACATGTTATCTCTAATTGCAAGTTACGAATTTTGAACAAAGCTTAACATATAGAAACCTAAAAGTCAATTTTTTTGTTGAGTTATTCACAATAAACGGGTATCTTATTATGCTAAAGTTTTAGCTGTCGGTCTGTCTCTTCTTACGGGTTTGTAAAGGATTTATAATCCCGAAGAGCAGATTTATTTAGGAGAATAAATTATGACAGATAACAGTACTGGCGGAAAAAGTCAGTTTAACGGGATAAATGTATTGGAATTCGAAAAGCCGCTTGCGCAAATAGAGCAGCAGATACTGGAGTTGGAGTCTCAACAAATAACAACGGGACGCAATTGCTCGTCGGAAGTGCGCAAGCTCCGCTCGACTCTCGTTTCGTTGATGAAAAAGACATACGCTAACCTTAAACCCTGGGAAAAAGTACAAGTTGCCCGTCATCAGAATCGTCCGCAATCTACGGATTACATAAATATGATTGTGCGCGATTTTTGCGAACTTTGTGGCGACAGGAACTTCAAAGATGACAAAGCTATCGTTACCGGATTTGGAAGAATAGGCGGGCATAAAGTAATGCTCGTAGGACACAGAAAAGGTAAAGATATCAAAGAAAAAATAGCTTGCTGTTTTGGCTGTGCTCATCCGGAGGGATATCGCAAGGCACTTGCAAAAATGAAATTAGCTGAAAAGTTCGGTTTGCCCGTTGTGTGCCTCATTGACACGCCCGGCGCATATCCGGGCATAGGTGCGGAAGAACGCGGAATTGCTCAAGCAATAGCTGTCAACTTGATGGAAATGGCAAGACTGAGAACGCCTATTGTTTGTGTAATCATCGCGGAAGGCGGCTCGGGAGGCGCGTTGGGAATAGGAGTTGGCGACAGAATTGCGGTAATGGAACACGCATATTATTCGGTAATAAGTCCGGAAGGCTGTGCAGCAATTTTATGGAAGACAGGCGAGAAAGCACCGGAAGCAGCTGAATGCCTCAAGCTAACGCCCAAAGAGCTAAAAAAACTCGAATTGATTGACGACATTATACCCGAACCGCTCGGCGGAGCGCACAGGGACCCGAAAGCGGCAGCTTCTAATCTTGAACATTATTTAGCTGAGACAATCGCTAAGCTAAAACGAATTTCAGCAGACAAGCTAATAGAACAACGATATAATAAGCTTCGTAATATGGGAAGCTATTTTAAGAACGAATCACAATCAGTCAGCGGAACGAAAAAGACTGCTGATTTAAAAGTCTCCGGAAAAGCTATCGCTGGAGCTTCGAAAAAGTCTACAATATCAACAAAACAGGCTACTGCAAAAATATAGAAACAGAAATATCATTGAATAATATTCGCAAGGAACAAGAAAATCATTTACAACATTTGGCAATAAAGTCTCTTCCTGCAACTCTACGATGGACGGGAGACATAGACGGGCATCTTGAGCTTATAGATCAAAGATTGCTTCCTAACGAACTGATTTATATCAAATGTGCAACAACCGAAGAAGTTTATGATGCAATCAAAAATTTAGCTGTACGAGGAGCACCCGCTATAGGAGTAACAGCAAGTTATGGAGCTTTCATTTCGGCACGCAATTCGGAAAATCCGCTAAATGGAATCGAAAAGGGATGTGATATCCTTAAAACATCTCGCCCGACAGCTGTTAATCTGTTTTGGGCGCTCGATAGAATGCAAAATTTTGCACATCGATTGATAAAGCAAACGCCAAATATCGATAGAGACACATTTCTTATTAAGTTGCTTGACGAAGCAAGGGCTATTCATCGTGAAGACATTCAAATGTGTTATGCCATTGGCAAAAACGGCTCACATTTGATACAAAACGATTACGGAGTATTAACGCATTGCAATGCCGGCTCGTTAGCTACGAGTTATTTCGGAACAGCTTTAGCTGTAATTTATCAGGCACATCTCGAAGGAAAACATTTCTCGGTCTTTGCAGATGAAACTCGACCCGTCTTGCAAGGAGCAAGGCTTACTCAATGGGAGCTATCGCAGGCAGGAGTAAACGCAATTTTGATATGTGATGATATGGCGGGATACGCTATGCGATGCGGAAAAATCAATCTCGTTATAACGGGAGCAGACAGAATTGCAGCTAATGGAGATACAGCCAATAAAATCGGAACATATTCGATAGCTGTTCTAGCAAAAGAACATAACATTCCGTTCTATATAGCTGCCCCTGCTTCTACATTCGACTTAAACATCGCCGACGGTTCTAAAATTCCGATTGAGCAGCGCAACGGTGACGAAATAAGACGAATCGGAACAACATTAATTGCAAAATCGGATGCTCAAGTCTGGAATCCCGCATTTGATGTAACCCCAGCTGACCTTATAACCGGAATAATTACCGATAAAGGAATTATAGAATCGCCAAATAAAATTAAAATAGCAGAACATCTGGAAAAGAGTTAATAAATGCATTACATTCGTTCAACAATATATATTTCGATTTATAGCCTAGTTTTTTTAATTTGCTTTATCCCAATTAGCTGCATTCCCGATTTTTCCTATACGATTCCCATAGATGACGCTTATCAGCTGAACATCAATGACATTAACGAAGATATAAATTCGTTATTGGACAGATATACCGATACTCAGCAGATTGGCGATTCAAATATGACAATCATATTAAGCGGCCAACCCGCCTACGATGCATTTTATAACCTCATAGCAACAGCACAAAATCACATTAATATAGAAACATTTCAATTTGATAACGATTCATATCAGCCAAAAGATACAGGAATGGAATTTATCAATTTACTCATAGCAAAAGCTAAGCAGGGCGTTGAGGTCAACATAATTATTGACCCATTGGCACAGACCTTTAACTCTTTTTTAACTCGCACGCAAAAACTCAAACGAGGTGGCGTAAACGTTGTATATTATGACGCACCCGGCAGAAAAGGCGCTGACATAAACAGGCTCTATTATCGAACACATAAAAAGATTCTTATCGTTGACGGAAAAAAGGCAATAATAGGGGGAATGAATTATGGCTTTTTGTATTTTGGCGAGAATCAATGGCGCGATACGAGCGTATTGCTTGAAGGACCTGTTGTTGCAAAGGTACAAGATGATTTTTTGCGAGATTGGCAAGCTCTCGGACGAAAAATATCACAAAACATAAATAATTATTATCCCGAATTAAAAAAGGCGGGCGAATATTCAATAAGAATAATCGACCAAAGACCTGCGCAAAAAGATTTTGACATAAATACAGCTGTTCTTATTGCTTTGCGTCAAGCTAAAGAACATATCGATATAGAAGCGCCATACTTTAACCCCTCAGACTGGCTTGTAGATGAGTTCAGAGATGCTAGTGCACGGGGCGTTAAAATTCGCATCCTGACGAACTCCCAAGAAGGGGATGACGTAATGTTAAGCTATACAAATACAGCGTACTGGTTTGAACCTATGATTTCAATAGGCGTTGAAATATATCTTTGGGATATTCCGCATAAGACGATGCACTCGAAAGCCATTGTTGTGGATGACAAATTTGCTATGATAGGCTCATACAATTTTAACATAAGAAGCATCGGCTGGGATGCTGAACAAGCGGCAATATTTACCGATGAACAAGCTGTCAAAACTGTTCAAGAAATGTTAAATGACGATTTTAATTGTAGCTGCATTTTCCGTGTTACCCAAGAATGGATTGACGCGCATCGAATCGAACAAAATGCAAGTTGGAATATTTGGCATGCCCTTACGAGCTGGTTTATGTAAAATATTAAATATTATTAAAAATGCAATCAACGATTCACAAAAATAACAAAAACACAAGAACTTTGATTCTTTACGCTTTTGTATTATTGCTCTGTATCGATTTAGCCCAAACAGGCTGTTCATCCGTCATAAACAATTTTTTTTCTTATCTCGTCAACGAAGATATCGTTATAGATGAAAATGACAATATCAATAATTTGTTAGACAAATTTACAGATAGCAAAGAAGTTTCCGGAAACGACGTTCAATTGCTTATCAACGGCCCGGAATCTTACGAGGTCTTTGTCAACCTGATAAAATCAGCAAAAAACAATATCAATATCGAAACTTTAAATTTTGACGATGACTCTAATCAGCCGGAAAATATTTCTCTTGAATTCGCTGATATGCTTATCGAAAAGGCGGGACAAGGCGTTCGAGTAAATCTTATTTTAGATAAATTATCACAAGAAATATTCGGGACACCTTCGCTCGTCGATAAGCTAATTAAAGGCAACGTTAATGTCAAATATTATCATCCGCCAGCTGATGTCAAAACCAAATTTCCCAAACTGTTTTATCATACTCATAAAAAGTTGCTGATAATCGACGGACAACAAGCTATCGTCGGCGGAATGAATTTCGGATATAAATATTTCGGAACAAATCAATGGCGCGATACGAATGTATTGCTAACGGGACCTATTGTCGCATCGCTTCAATCCCAATTTCTGCGAGATTGGCAAATGTTAGGAGGGCAAGTACCGGAAAAGGATATATATTTTCCCGAACTGAAAGAAACGGGTGATGTCTCGGCACGTGCTATCGACCAAAGACCCGGCGAAAATGATTTTGACATCAACAACGCTGTTTTAATAGCATTGCGTTTTGCAAAATATCGCATAGACATTGAAGCTCCTTATTTTAATCCCTCAAATTGGCTGGCAGACGAAATTAAAAACGCACGGAAACGAGGCATAGAAATACGAATATTGACAAACTCAAAAGAATCAGTCGATATCCCACAAAGTTTTACGGTTTCAGCATACAACTTTGACAAAATGCTTGAATTGGGAATAAGGGTATTCCTTTGGACAGCACAAAACAGGACGATGCATTCGAAAATTATCGTTGTTGACAACGCTTTCGCTATGATAGGCTCGTATAATTTCAACAGACGCAGCATAATGTGGGACGCTGAAGATGCCGTCATTTTTACCGATGCGAAAATCATCGAAATGTTCAACGATATGCTCGAGGAAGATTTCAATAGCGAATTTGCCCTTGAAATCACGCCTGATTGGATATCCTCGCAAGATAAGCAAGAACAAGAGAGCTGGCAAGATTGGCAGATACTAAATTGGCTTTTCTGATTTTCGTCGATGCGTTTTCGCGTTATTTCGTTATGAACTTTTAATATATTCGATTATTTTCTGTAATGTCTGTTCGAGCGATGTTGTCGGAACCCAATTAATTTTTTGTTTTATTCTGGAAATATCAGGCACACGCCTTTGCATATCGTCAAAAGGTTGGCCATAAGCTTGCTCATAAGAGATATACTTTTTCTCACTCGAGCTTCCTGTAAGCTCGATAATCTTATCCGCAAGCGCTTCAATGGAAATTTCTTCCGTCGCACCGACATTATATACATTTCCCGCAGCAGAGGAAGAATTCATCAAGCCCGTAATAGCTTTGATAACATCTTTTACATAACAGAAACATCTTGTTTGCTTGCCCGTGCCATAAATCATTATGGGTTCATTTTTCAATGCCCAGTTAACAAAGCGGGGTATAACCATTCCGTATTGTCCTGTCTGTCTAGGACCCACCGTATTGAAAAATCGGGTAATTACAACCGGCAAATCAAACTGTTTATAATAGGCCATTCCTAAAAATTCATCTATCGCCTTGCTACAAGCGTAAGCCCATCGCGAAAATTTTGTGCTTCCCATTACCGTATCGTCATCTTCGCGAAACGGAACATTTTCACTTTTGCCATAGACTTCGCTCGTTGAAGCTATCAAAACTTTTTTTCGAAATTTATTAGCTACATTTAACACAACTTCAGTGCCATGAATATTCGTTTCTATCGTATGAACGGGCTGCTTAACAATCAACTGAACTCCGACAGCAGCTGCCAAATGATAAATCATATCGCACTGTTCAATCAATATATGCATCACATCGGAATTTCTGACATTATCGTAAACAAAGCGAAAACGAGGATTATCTAATAAATGCTTTATGTTTTCCATATTACCGGTGCTTAGATTATCAATTGCAATTACTTCATTACCTTCGGACAAAAGAGCTTCAGCAAGATGCGAACCTATAAACCCTGCTCCGCCTGTAATTAATATTTTCATCTATACAATCCTTTATTTATATCTACAAAGAGTAAACGAACAAATTCCGCTAAAAAATTGTAACACAGAGCTATTCAATCGGAAAGAAAAAACGCTTTTTGCTAATACAAATTAACAGCAATATACGTTATTTTGTATTTTGCAATTTACAAGAACGAATGAAACTTGATAATGTATAAAATATGGGAAAAAAGAAAGCAAAGAAACAAAAAGCTGTCGATATACAACGCACTTATATGGAAGATGCTCATAGGCCTATCGTTTGCCTTATGTTTTTGCTTCCCGTGATATTTATTTATGAAATAGGCATTATGCTAACGGCACATGGAAACTTGTCTGCAGCATTCCACGAAAGAGTAATAGCATTTCAATTATTTTATCAATTCCTAATGTTATTGGGAATAAGCGGTTTTTATCTGCCGGGGTTAGCGATTATCGTCATTCTTATCTGTTGGCAAATTGCTACGGGCGACAGCTGGCGAGTCAATTGGCGCACAACAATAGGAATGGCTATCGAAAGTTTGATGTTAGCAATACCGCTTTTGGTTTTGAGCCACGTAGCTGCCAGCTATGCCTCTCGATTTGTCTCACTTGCTGCAGGTGCGACGGAAATTTATATGCACTGGTACGAAAAATTACTCTTGAGTATAGGCGCAGGGCTTTATGAAGAATTGCTATTCCGACTCGTTCTTATCACAATATTGAGTATTGTCCTTATTGACATTATGCGAATTCCCGAAGGACCGGCAATTTTTTTGATTGTAATATCGTCTGCTGTCATATTCAGCCTATATCATTATCTCGGTGATGAAGCATTTTATTGGCATACGTTTGTATTTCGAACTATTGCAGGCGGATATTTAGCGGGCATATTTATTCTCAGAGGCTTCGGAGTTACTGTCGGATGCCATATAATGTATGATATTCTTGTTTTGATTAATAATGCAATAAATCGTTAAGGATAAGAGTAAAAACCGGTTAATAACTTGAATATAATGCAATAAAGTAATAATCTAAAAAGCACAATGTCAGCAAAATTAACAGACATAAAAGATGCTAAGATGCTCATTTACAGCAGAGCGCTTCATCCCGAATTATTTGAGATTTTTCTGGGAAAAGATATTGATACGGGAAAATACGAAGCAAGAATATTTCTTATCGGCTCGGGTCATCATATTCTTTTTCACACTCCGCGAGCGAACATCACCGAATTGCTTACGAGTCGCCTTGATATTTTACCTAAAACGGGTCTGGCACAACAATTATCTCTCGAACGAAACAGGGAATATCAAGCAAATATTGAAAACGAAATCTATTATATGTTAAACATTCATTCGGAACAGATGTCAACTCCGGTTTTTGAAAGTGTTTATCGGGAGATGACTAAATTTGCACAGCACAAAGGACTGTTTCTCACATTCGAACAATGGGTTGAGGGAGATGAACTTGCCCCGTTCAGTTTTATTGATTATGAGAAAAGGCCGAGAGAACTTAATTTATTTTGTTATCATGCTATACCTAAATTAAATACAATGATTAGGACGCAATCTATTTTTTCGCTTGAGCCGATTGACAGAAACTCTCCTATATTACCGAAAAACTCATTTAGGATATGAAATTTTGCAATAAACAAGAGTTAAAAGATTATATGCAGAAAAACAGAAGCCTAACATATAAAAAGCTAATCGAATTTCGTGAAGCAATATCATATTGCCTTTTTCCGCAATACTCTTTTAGCTCCGACAAGTCAAAAGCTCAGCAAAAAATTTTTAGTAATTTCATGATAATTTTATGGGGGCTAATTTACGGACTGATACTCTCCGCAATATTCGCCATCAGCTGGAAATGTTTCGGCGATATATATTTCAGCGAACGTTCACGATTAAGGCTCATTCCTTCCGTCTCGATATTGCTTGTCAGCTGTTTACTAAATTTCAATCAAATTTTAGGGTTTGGCAAAACAATAGATTCAATATCCCAGCGGAACAAATCACCTTTGGAAAACAATAACTTGGCTTATGCTATTATGCTTCCGGGAATTTTAGCTATTTTTATGGCACTTCTTATCAAGTTTTCCGCTCTTCTGGCGATGCCATATCATGCTCCTTGGTGGCCTGCGGATTGGAGAAGAATTTTCAATCGACTTTATCCGCAGATGCACTTTCGAATATTCATTTTGCTCGGATTATGGGGCAAGCTGGGATTTGTCATATCTGCTTCGACCGGACAAACAGCTGAGAACATCGACGCAACAAGCAAAGCTATAAGAAACAATGCAAAAATTCGCTCATTGCTCGGCAATTTGGTAATTGTCTTCGCTGTAACAACGATTTATTTTTCAAGCTGGCGTAATAGGGCAATCGGGCTGCTTGTTTCATTCGTGATTTTTATGTTTGTTTATCTTGCATCTATGCTAATTTCATGGCGACTTAAAGGACACAATAAATATTCGATGTTTGCTTGTAGCGAGTTAGCGGAAATCCTTCTTTTACTCTCATATCTGGCGATTGCAAAATTTATATAAGCAATAAGCAATCAAACGAATATTTCCGGAATTTCATTTAATCGTGCCCAGAAAATCTTTATTTTGCATTACACTGATTTGCATTAAATGTTCAGCGAACCGGCAATATTTTATTTTACATATCTTTAAAATATTGCAAAACTCTTCAGTTCGACAGGCTGTGCCCACGAACAATGTTTCGTTATTTTAAAGCTCGTTCGCGGGAAACGGTTTTCATCGTCGCAGCATCTCTCATCGCGAGCGAGTCAAACCCTAAAACCGAAAAACGCTGCATTTTGAGGCAAGCGCTTAACATTTGCAATTTTAGGGATTGATAATCTCTCGGCCTACGCTCAACGGCTCACAGCCAACGTTGCCTCTCTCGTCATTGCGAGGAGCCGGACCCTAAAATCTAAACACGTCTCATATTGGAAAACACGCTTTTAATATTTGAATTTTAGGGTCTGGCGACGCGGCAATCTCAAATCCTCAATCATCAATTCTTTATCTTTCCTTACGCCGCGAAGTTTCGCGAAGCGAAACGAAACGCATAAACGGACTTGTCCGCCTAAAACCGAAAAACGTTGCATATTTAAACAAAAGCCTTAAG
>CAZKNI010000202.1:0-8148 GCA_964554055.1 uncultured Phycisphaerae bacterium
GCCACAAATCGACAAGGTCCGCTCGCAAATTTTCCGCTGTCAACGCATCTACTTGACTGAATGGCTCATCGAGACACAAAATCTCAGGCTCAACAACAAGTGCTCGTGCAATACCTACACGCTGCCTCATTCCCCCGGAAAGCTCGCGAGGATATCTGTCTTCAAAACCCTCAAGTCCTATTTGGTCTATAACATTTTCAACCCGTTGATAACGTTCGTTCCTGTCAATATCGAGGGACTTAAGCGCTTCCTCGATATTCTCCCAAACCGTAAGCCACGGAAAGAGCGCAAAAGACTGAAACACAATCGCCACACCCGGGTTAAGACCGTCAATTGTCTGTCCCCGATACATAACACGGCCGCGAGTAGGCTTTAGCAAACCGGAAAGAATTCTTAAAAGTGTTGTCTTTCCGCAACCCGACGGGCCAAGCAACGCTACAATCTCACCTTGCTTTATCTGAAGATTTACCGATTCGACAACTGTCAAATCACGCCCGCCTGAAAGCTCAAAAGTCATATCAACATTGACAAGCTCCGTAATTATTTCCTTATTATTTGCTATCATTTTCAACCTATTCCTATATCCGTACCCGCTGAAATTTTACATATCCCTATTTTACACATCCCAATGAAACATATTTTATACACTCTAATAAAATATATTTTACACACTTCAATAAAACATTAAGATGAAAACTTTTCGCTCGCTATCTTGAAAATCGGCTCCCAGAAAATCCTGTTGATAATGACAACCATCATCGCCATTACAATAACGCTGGCAGCTAATATATGAAGATGCTTCTGCTCTGTCGCCATACTAATAATAGCCCCCAATCCTGTTGCAGACAATACCTTTCCTCCCGTATGAATATACTCCGCTACGATTGACGCATTCCATGCGCCCCCTGCCGCTGCTATCCATCCTGTAATTAACGACGGAAAAACTGCGGGCAGATATAACTTTACCCAACGTCTAACTTGTGAAAAACGATATATCTTTGTTACCTGATTCAACTCGTCGGATATTTTCGATGCACCTGCAACCGAATTGAAGAGAATGTACCATTGAGAACCTAATGCGAGCAAAAAAACCGCTCCGTATTCGAGCGAAACGTTAAAATGATTCAATAGCTTCAATATCAACGGATATATCATCGGCGCCGGAAAAGACGCCAATATCAAAATAACAGGCTGCATTACCTTCGAAACACGAGGCTTTAACCCTATAACAATTCCTATCGGAATTGTCCATAAACTCGCCAGGATAAGTGTAGCTGTAACTCTCGCAAGAGTAAAACCCGCTCCGATTCCAATATCAAGCCATTGCTCTACATTTACATTAGAAATCAGTGCAACAAGCCTGCTTATACCTATCAAAACCGCTAAGCCCGCCGCCATTGCAATAAGTGCACCGATAACCCTAACAAATAAACTCAATATTTGACGTAAATAAGGCACACCGTAATTGTGAGTCTGCTTCGTTGCCCGTGAAGCAATTTTCCTTCTCTTGTACAATAAATCCTCAGCTGAATTTTTGATATTCGACGATACTCTTCCTATCATATCTAAAATAGCTGACTGTTTCAGCATATCGAGAATAAATGAAGAACTTGCTTGTGCAGCACTTTCTTTGTATTGAAACTTTTGCGCCCACGCAACAATAGGCTTCCATATCAACTGATCTATCAAAAGAATAAGCACAATCATTGCGCCTATTCCGTAAAACATCGCTCGCATATCATTCCGTTCGATAGCTTCCCACATATACGAGCCTATTCCGGGAAGACGAAAATCATGCTCACCGAGTCTGAATGTTTCGCAAATCGTAAGAAAAAACCAGCCGCCCGCTACGCCCATCATCGAGTTCCAAACAAGAGGAATAGCGGAAAAAGGCAACTCAAGTTTCCAGAAAGTCCGCCACCAGCCAAACCCGTAAACCTTAGCTGCTTCTTTAAGCTCTTGAGGAATCGTACGAAGCGAATGATAAAAACTAAATGTCATATTCCAAACTTGACCGGTAAATATCATTATAATAGCTGTCAATTCCAAACCCAAATTGGAATCGGGAAACAATGCGATAAGCGCGAGCAACACCGAAGGCATAAATCCGAGTACGGGAATCGATTGAAGTATATCGAGAATCGGAATCATTATTTTTTCCGCTCTTCTATTCTTCGCGGCAATATAACCGTAAACAAGAGTAAATATTAATGAAAGGCAATAAGCGGCAAATCCGCGAAACAAAGACCAGCCCATATATTTGGGTAACGAATGAATCGATAAATCTATCACAACTTGCTGACGTCGAGGAGCGGTTATCGAATGTGCAGCGTTGACAAGCAGAAAAACAATAGCTCCTAAAAATAAAAATACAGCTACATCGACCCAGATAGGCCTACGAAGCAAGTATTGACTCGTAGGCTGAGTCTGTGACGTATCCGGTAACGTTACCAGATTTTCTTCCGGCAGCTTTGTCGATATTGCCATTGTGCTTGTCGTCCGATTCAGATGATTCCATAATAAAAATTTTCACCCGCAGAGATAAATTAACAAATATGTTCAAAACAGTTTAACATATAATTTCTAATTAGCCAAAATATAATTTTAATGATTTGCTACAAATATTGTAATTTCGTCCGATATTGTTCCGCTGCGTTTGACTTACTCGCACACATCATATATTATTGAGGCAAAGTATATCGATTTATAAAGGAGCTTAATTATTATGCTATTAGCTGGCAAGGGCTTGACGGACGGATATTTAACAGACGAAGAGATTTACAACATCCTCAAAGAAGGACTCGAAAAAATCGACTTAAACGGAAAGAAAGTGCTCGTACTTATTCCCGACCATACGAGAACGTGCCCGTTGAATATATTGTTTCGATATATGGCTGACATTATCCTGCCTCGGGCAAACAAACTTGATTTTCTTATAGCGCTCGGAACACATCAGCCAATGTCGCAAGAGCACATAAATAAACTCGTCGGAGTAACCGATAAACAGCGAAACAACGAATATAAAAACATCGGGATATATAATCACGATTGGACAAATCCGGATATATTCGAAATACTCGGAACAATATCCGCTGATGAGATAGAAAAAATAACAAACGGCTTAATGAAGCAGGACGTGCCCGTCGGATTAAATAAAATGATTCTTGATTATGATGAACTGATGATTTTAGGTCCGACATTTCCCCACGAAGTTGTCGGATTCTCGGGCGGATTGAAATATTTCTTCCCGGGAATAGCAGATTGGAAAATAATCAACTTTTTTCATTGGCTCGGAGCTGTTATCACGTGTATCAAAATAATAGGTCATCGGGATACACCTGTAAGAGATGTTCTCAACAAAGCTGCGGAATTTATACCCAGACCGATTACAAACATCGATTTAGTTGTCAAAAATGCGAAACTCGCGGGCTGTTTTATCGGCGACCCGCAAGAAGCCTTCAAAGAAGCTGCTAATCTGTCAAACAACTTGCATATCGTATATAAAGACAAACCCTACAAAACCGTTCTCGGAATTGCACCGGAAATGTACGATGATATATGGACAGCGGGCAAGGTAATGTATAAACTCGAACCTATCGTAGCTGACGGAGGCGAGTTAATAATATATGCCCCGCATATTACGGAAATCTCATATACACACGGGAAAATTATCGACAAAATAGGATATCATGTTCGCGATTATTTTCTCAAACAGCCTGATAAATTCAAAGACGTTCCGGGAGGAGTAATGGCGCATTCAACGCACGTTCGAGGATTGGGAACATTTGAAGACGGCATCGAAAAGCCAAGAGTAACGGTAACGCTCGCAACGGGCATCTCAAAGGAGCGAACGGAACTCGTAAATTTGAATTATCGCGACCCCGCGAGTATCAATATAGACGATTTCCGTAATCGTGAAAATGAGGGAATTATCGTTGTAGAACACGCTGGAGAAATATTACACCGTTTGAAAGAACCTGAAAAGCATATAACAATTCCCGACTGAGAATTTCTATCGTTAGAGGCAAGATGAATTTATTTTCTCTTTCGAACATACAGGTTATGATTACGGGAGCAACGGGCGGGTTGGGAAACGCCATATCCAAAGGGCTTGCCCGACACGGGGCAAATCTTATTGTTGTCGGAAGAGACGAAAGCAAATTAAACAAACTAAAATCTGAAATTAAAAGCCAAACATCAAAATCCGTTTTGGTTGCACCTTTCGATTTAAATAAAATAGATGAAATTGGCAATTTTTTCAGTGAAACGATAAAAAGAGCGGGAAATATCGATGTGTTAATTAATTGTGCGGGAATCAATCTCAGGGGGCAAGCGGAGCACATAAATATCGAAGATTGGAATAAAGTTTTGACGATTAACCTGTCAGCTTGTTTTTTCCTTTCTCAAGCGTTTTGCAAACATCGTATCTCAGCTGGCGGAGGCGGAAAAATTGTCAATATCGGCTCGCTAATGTGTAAAGTAGCCAGGCCAACAACAACGCCTTATGCTGCAAGCAAGGGCGGACTGCTTATGTTGACAAAATCATTAGCGTGTGAATGGGCAAAATATAATATCAACGTCAACGCAATAGGGCCAGGATATTTTCTTACGGAAATGACAAAGAAACTAAAAGATGACCCGCAATTTAATAATTGGGTAATTGCAAATACTCCTTTAGAAAGATGGGGCAATCCGGAAGACTTGATAGGGTCAGCTGTATTTCTCTCATCGTCAGCGAGCGATTTCATTACGGGACAAATCATATATGTAGATGGCGGCTGGCTTAGCCTTGTATGATAATGTTTATTATCTCTCTCTTTTCTTGCGAATCATAGGGGTTATGTTGTAAACTGTTAATAGCTTGACGAGCGTATTTTTGTATCTGTACGACTTGAAAAATACGGAAGGATAAACTCAAATGGCTACACTCAAAATAAATCGTCCTGACGGCAGAAAAGCTAATGAGCTTAGACCGGTCAAAATCATCAGAGGATATACCCGATATGCTCCCGGAAGCGTATTGATAGAAATGGGAAATACCCGTGTATTGTGCACAGCTAATTTTGAACAGGCTGTTCCCAACTGGAAAGTTGACAGCGGCAGCGGCTGGCTAACAGCGGAATATGGAATGCTTCCGTCGAGCACCCCCGAACGTAAACGCAGGAATATAGGAAAAATAGACGGCAGAAGCCAGGAAATTCAACGACTTATAGGAAGAGCGTTAAGAGCTGTACTCGATATGGACAAGCTGGGTGAGAATACAATCTGGATAGATTGTGATGTGCTGCAAGCGGACGGGGGCACGAGGACAGCCTCTATTACGGGCGGATACGTAGCACTTGTAGATGCGATAAGATGGGCAATCCGAGAAGGAATCATTAACAAAAATCCGATTAAGGGAGCAATAGCTGCAATTTCAGCTGGAATTGTCAACGGCTGCGTCGTTTTAGACCTGAATTACGAAGAAGACAGTTCCGCTGAAGTTGACTTCAATGTCGTAATGACAAATAAAGGTGAACTTGTCGAGTTACAGGGAACAGCTGAAAACGGAACATTTTCACAGCGGCAATTGTTTGATATACTGAAAATTACGCAAAAAGGAATAAGGGAATTGTTAAAATTACAAAGAAAGGCTTTAAATGAATAGGCGACTCAATAATATTTTCGTCGCTGTCATTTTCAGCGAGTTAATTTGTGTATTACAATTTGGGTGCAATTTCTCGTCTAACAAAAATAATTTTAATCTGTTTTCTTCGCAAACAGGTAACGGACAGCAATGGCATATTGTTGTTAAACGATTTAGAGGGCCTAATCGCAGAAAGTTAGGCCAACTCGTGTATAATACGCTTGTTGCTGTACGCGGAATTGACAGGCGCAAAGTTAAACAAATATATGAAAACAATACATGTACGGTTGTTTACGGCAGATATAATAGCATTAACGATAAAAAGGCACAAAAAGATTTAGCTTTCATAAAATCTCTTGTCTCTCCCGAGCGAGGATATTTATTTTTAGATGCTCATTTGGAGCCTATTCCCGAACCTGACCCTCCGATAAACAAGGCATATTTGCTCGAAAATGCAAATGGCTATTGGACGCTTCAAATCGCAAGATTTTACGGTAAAGGGCGCAAACGGTCAGCTGTTGATATGACAAACGAACTTCGCAAGCAGGGCATTCCCGCTTATGTCCATCATGGGCCTGTAATCAGCATTGTTACAATCGGAACATTTCCGGAAGATGCAGTCAAAGCTGGCAGAAAAGGCAGGCTCATCGGTCAACCGATTCCGGTAAGCCCGGAGCTTAGGCGATGGCAAAGGAAATTTCCGTATATGCTAATAAATTCGGAGTATGCTGTATTCAAATCGACTCAGGGAAAGAAAAAATCGGCACGGATTGCAAGTCAAATTATCAGGATTCCGTCGAAAAACGGTTCGCTTTGGTAGAAAACAAATTAAAAAAGATTTATTTTGTTTTAAGAAAGGACTTTTATGGGATTGATAATCAGTGTTTCCGGCATTAGAGGCATTGTTGGCAAGGATTTGACAGTTGAAAATGCGATGAGGTTTGGCAAGCTATTCGGACAAGCATTAGAAGCTTACAACAAGCCTGTTATATTAGCGGGAGATTCCAGAATTAGCGGCGATGCGATACGAGCTGCAATTTCAGCAGGAATGATGTCTGTCGGAAGAAATATAATTGATTTGGGAATTGTTACGACTCCCGGAGCATGTTTGATGATACGCAAATTAGGAGCTGCGGGCGGAGCGGTCGTAACAGCTTCTCACAATCCTATTGAATGGAACGGAATTAAAATGATAGGTCCGGACGGATTATCTTTCGATTCCGACAAAGCAAAAAAGATAAAAGAACAATTTTACTCGGCAGAAATAGAACACAAATCCGCTGAAGAATGCGGACATATAAGCAGAAATGATGAAACTCACAAATTGCATGTCGAAGCGGTTTTAAATGTATGCGAAACCGAACTCCTTGAAAAAATTCGACAACGCCGATTCAAAGTTGTACTCGACAGTGTAAACGGTGCCGGCTGCGTCGGAACAGCTAAATTATTACACGAATTTAATTGTGAACTTATTCATATTAACAATGAGCCAACAGGGAAATTCGCCCATACACCCGAGCCGATAGCTGAAAATCTTTCTCAATTAACCGATGCAGTCAAACAAAATAATGCTGATGTTGGCTTTGCTCAAGACCCGGATGCTGACCGTTTGGCGATTGTTGATGAAAACGGAGTCTTCATCGGCGAAGAATATACGCTTGTCTTAGCTAGCTGGTTTATACTCAAACGTTCAGCCGGCTCGGTTGCTGCTAATCTTTCGACATCCAGAATGATAGATGATTTAGCGGAACGTTTCGGACAGAAAGTCATAAGGACAGCTGTCGGAGAAACGAATGTAGCAAAGGCTGTGTTAGCTAATAACTGTCCAATAGGTGGCGAGGGCAACGGAGGAGTAATTTTTCCGAAAGTTGTTCCCGTTCGTGATTCGTTTTCGGGTATAGCGCTTGTTTTGCAATTATTAGCGGAAACCGGCAAAACAATTTCCGAGCTTGTCAATGAATTGCCCCGTTATGTTATGATTAAACGCAAATTCGAGTGCGACCTCGAACAAGCGCCCGAGCGTATTAGAAGTTTGATTTCTCATTATCAAGGTCAGCAGATAAGCACTGTTGACGGATTGCGTATTGATTGGCCTGAAAAGAAAGCATGGGTACACATCCGCCCGAGTAATACGGAACCTATAATACGCATTATAGCGGAGGCCCCGCAACGAGAATTAGCGGAAGAATTGATAGCAAAATTAGCATCTCAAGCAGGACTGTGTTGACGTGTTGTTAACAGCATCTTATAATATCAGCCCTATGTAAAAAGCTTGTACGATATTTTATATAATTTATTGGAAAATATGATGGGAAAGGAATGAAATGGCCAACGAAACGGTATTTAAGAGATATGAAAAGAATCCGATTGTAACTTATAAAGATTGTCCGGTTGCAAGTACGATATTCAACAGTGCCGTTGTACCTTTCAACGACGGATATGCCGGCGTATTTCGTATCGACCCGCAATCATATTATTCGCAGCTTCATGTTGGCTTTAGCGACGACGGGATAAATTGGAAA
>CAZKNI010000203.1:0-5288 GCA_964554055.1 uncultured Phycisphaerae bacterium
GAAACGTCGTTTGATTTTGTGTGTCCTGTCGATTGGCCTGACGGTGCCAAACTGATTGCGGATATATATACACAGTTGTCCGAACTGCAAAAGAAAATCGATGAATATGTGTTTCAGCTTTATGAAATCTCGCAGGTTGATAGGCGTCGCATATATGCGAATTTTGACACGCAAGACGGTTTTGAGATAATATCCGGTGAAGAATTAGCTTATCGCTGGATATCTTTTGCTGTCGGCATTGTTTTCAATCGTTTTAACGTTGACGGCATTAACAACTTTTATGCGAAAAGACATAGCAAACTTATCGAAATATTGCCTGACGACGAAAAAGGATTGGCAGGAATTATTAAAAAGATTTTAATCGACATATTAGGTATCGAAAAAACGCAATTGTTGATAAATAGGCTCAATAATAAAGGCTGTTTATATAGATATTTATCAGACGATTTTTTCGTTCGTCATTATAAACATTATCATTGTAAGCCCCTATATTGGCTAATTAGAAGAAATAATGAGTTGTTTTGCTGTTATTATCACAATTTATCGGAAAAATTTGATTTTGATGAAGGAATATCCGCAAATATCAAACGGATTTGCCCCGCTTGGAATGAAAAGAAATATCCGTTTCCTCTGGATTTCAATCGAATTATAAAATAAGCTATTATGCTGCGAATTACTCTCGTTTTGTTATCTGTTATAATGTATTTGGATTGCCTCTTGACAATTGAGCTATTTGCGATTATCAAGATTATTTTAGCAATTTTAAGAAAAGGGAACTTTGAAGTTTCCGGCAAAACGACAAAACAAGATAAATAACGGCATCTATTAACATATTTTATGTCATTTTTGATAAAAAACTATTTTGCCGGAGAAGAAATAAAACCTACAAATATTTTCTGCGTATAAAGTATATAAGCCAGAGAGGGATTTTAGAAATGATAGATGTAAAAGAGTTAACAAAATATTACGGAACGCTTTTAGCTATTGATAAAATTAGCTTTCATATTGAAAAAGGCCAAATTGTAGGTTTTTTAGGTCCTAACGGAGCAGGGAAGACAACAACAATACGTATCTTGACCTGTTTTATGCCCGCGAGTTCCGGACAGGCGAGAATAGCGGGTCTTGATGTGTTTACGCAGTCGCTTGAAGTCCGTCAGCGAATAGGTTATTTGCCTGAATCAGTGCCTATGTATAACGAGATGCGAGCAAACGAATATTTGAATTTTAGGGGCAAGCTTCGAGGGCTTGATAAAAATAAACTTCATCAGCGTATCGGATATGTTACGGAACGATGTTGGCTTGAAGATGTAATAGATAGGCCTATAGGTCAGCTTTCCAAAGGATATCGCCAAAGGCTTGGCTTAGCTGACGCACTCTTGCATGACCCTGATGTTTTGATTTTAGACGAGCCGACGGTAGGGCTTGACCCGACGCAAATCCGTGCAACACGTCAGCTTATAAAGGAGTTAGGTGAAAGACATACGATATTGCTTTCAAGTCATATTTTGCCCGAGGTGGAAGCAATTTGTGACAGGACAATTATAATATCAGGCGGAAAACTCGTCGCCAGCGGCTCTCCCGATGAGCTTCGTCAGCAGATACGAGAAGAATCGAAAATCATTGTTGAGCTTAAGGGTAATAAGGAGCAAATAGAGTCAGCTATCAGTTCGCTCGACTCCGTAAATTCGGTGCAGGTATTGTCTGTAAACGGATATGTCAAACTCGCTGTAGAGGGAAAATCCAAGCAAGATGTCAGGGAGCAAATATCCGAATTGGCAATGCGCAATCATTGGAATATTCGTGAAATGAGGCTCGAAGTAGCTTCGCTTGAGGATTTCTTTGTGAGAGTTGTTGCTGAACAAAGCAGATAGATAGAGCTTATTGTGATTTATTTTCGTTATATCCGAGAGCTTAAAGAACATCGTAGCTGAAAAATTTGATAGGAGTTTTATAGATGTATAGCAGGATATGTGTGTTAGCTAAACGTGAACTTGCTGCATTTTTCTATTCGCCCATTGCGTATGTTGTCTCAGCTGTGTTTTTGGCGGTTTCGGGAGTGTTCTTTGCCGGCGAGATATTTGTTCCCGGCAGAGAGGCACAAATCCGTGATTTATTCGATAGGCAAGCGTTTATTCTTGTTTTTATTCTGCCGATGCTGACGATGCGCATTATTTCCGAAGAGATACGTTCGGGGACAATAGAGACGCTTATGACGGCACCGGTGAGAGATTTTGAAGTTATATTGGGCAAATTTTTAGGCACATTGTTCTTTTACACTGCAATGTTGATTCCGACACTTTTATATGCATTTATGGTGATAGGATACGGACATGCGGATATAGGCCCGATTGTTAGCGGATATATAGGCTTGCTTTTGGTTGGCGGATTTTATATTTCCGTGGGGACACTCACAAGTTGTATGACCAAAAATCAAGTGATATCTGCAGTTCTGGCATTTTTGATTCTGAGTATGTTTACGTTTCTTCTTTGGGGTATTCGTTCGAGTTTAACGGGAACGTGGCAAAATATATTGCAAACCGTGAATGTATATGAGCGTTTCAGCGAGTTTTCTCGCGGATTATTAGATATTAAAAATGTAATTTTCTTCATAACGGTAACATCGGGAATATTATTCATAGCTGTCAAAATTCTGGAGTCAAGAAGATGGCGTTAACAGAGACATCCGAACACAAACATAGAAAACTTATTATCGGTAGCAACGTAATTCTCGCAGGAATTATATTTTGGCTGTTAATTGTTCTTATAAATTTTATAGCAGTTAAAATGTCGCCCCCAGCTATCGATATGACAAGCTCGGGGCAATTTAGTCTTTCGAGTAGAACAATTAAGCTGTTGAAAAATTTGAAAGAGCCAATAAGGCTGACAGCTTTGTATCGAGTTTCGGAAATAGAAGATTCGCAACAGCAGGAACAGTCGCGTGAGCAGCGTCGTCGAGTTGAAGATATATTACGGCGATATGCGTCGATTTCCTCAAAAATTTCATACGAGGTCATTGATCCGCTCAAAGATACGAAAGCTAAAGAACGATTAATTCGTAGACTTATTAAAAAATATTCCGGTGAAGCGAGTAAACACAAAAAAGTTATCGAAGATTTCACGAAAATCAACAAGCAAATATTAGCATTGCTCGATAAAGAATTAAAATTTATTCGCAAACTTGCGGAAAAGAATCCTCAAATAAACAAAAATCGAGGAATAGTCGAAATTTTTTATAGATTCAGTCGAGATAAGCGTGATGCTAAACTGGCACCCGAAGATATAAACGAACTCATTGCTTCCGGAGATATTCCTCGTTATTCCGATGCCGCTAAACTCATACAAAAGATATACGATAATGTTAATACCGATTTGCAGGTGGCGGGTGAGTATCTCAGCACCGAAGGAGTAAAAATCGAAAAGCTTGACCCTAAGACAAAACAATATTTTGCCAAGAGTAAGGAAAGGTATAAGCCTTTAAAGCAGACTCTTAAAAAAGAGCTTACAATAATTAATGAGTTGCCGAAACTCGAGCTTGAAGAGATATATGATCAGGTAAAACCTAAAGATTCGAAAACAATCGTTGTCGAATCCGAAAAAAAGGCAAAAGTGCTTTCTTATTCGGATGTTTGGCGCAGGGTGCAAAGACCCGGAGCTGGGCCTGAACAATCTTCAATGTATGCTTTTAACGGAGAAGCTGCTATTAGTTCAGCGATATTAGCTTTAACGTCCAAATATCGCTCCGAAGTTATTTTTGTTCACGCTGGTCCGCCCGACCCGATTAAGCCCGGCTTTGCTATGATGAGAATGACGCCTGCTCCTTATAAGCTAGCCAAAGAAAAACTCGAAGAGGCTAATTTTATCGTTAAAAGCTGGGATATAAAGGCGAATCCCGAAGTGCCAGCCAAGGATGAGAATGTCAAAGGCAGAGTATTTATTGTTATTCCCGCTTCAAATCAGCGTTCTCAGCCTGGAATGCCTCCGATGGGGGGATATGAACAGAAACAAATTGATATAATTGCAAATTTAATTGATAAAGGCGAAAGAATAATGTTCTTGGCGAAATTTGCTCCTATGATGATGGCTAAACCTTATGCATTTGCCGATATCATTGAGAAGAAATTCGGTTTAAAAGTCGATTTCGGTAAACTCGTTCTGCGAGGCATGAAAATT
Organism: uncultured Phycisphaerae bacterium; assembly: GCA_964554055.1. Lineage (GTDB taxonomy): Bacteria > Planctomycetota > Phycisphaerae > JAAYCJ01 > JAAYCJ01 > S014-18. Next base: position 4,171 of record CAZKNI010000203.1, read on the forward strand.
CGGAATCAAACGATTCCGGACAATCGAATTATAATCTCGAAATATGCTGACAGCGAAATTACGCGTCCGATTCAGTCGCTTGTTAGCATTTTCCAATGGGCTGTTCCTATTATTGAAACGAAGAAAATTCCCAAAGACACAAAAATTATTCCTTTGATTAAAATTACATCTGATATGGGCGATTATTGGGCTGAAAGCAATATCTTCGTATTGCTTCAACGTGGCTGGGCTCAAAAAGATAAAGACGTTGATACTCTTCCGCCATTTGATATCGCTGTTGCCGTTGAGAATACAAAAAATAAAGGCAAATATGTTATTATCGGAAACGACAGCTTTGCGACCGATAGCGTAGCTAATCAGCAGCAATATGTTTTGACAGCGCAGGGTATCGGGGCGATTACAATAAATCCGGGTAATCTCGAGTTGTTCGCCAATAGCGTCTTTTGGCTTAACGATAATGCTAACTTGATTGCCGTCGGCCCCAGACTTGCTGATGTGCCTCGAATTGCTCATATATCCGATACCGGTATGATGCTTTGGAAGATTTTCTTATGGGTCATTTGGCCATTAGCTGCTTTGATTACGGGATTAATAGTTTATATCGTAAGACAAAAATAACAATCGATAATTAAAATGAAGTTGAGAAAGTAAGGTTCAACAAGTTGCCGAATTATTGCCTATATGCCTTTGTTGGAGGATGTTTATATGAATTTTAGGACAACAATAGCGCTTTTAATTCTTTTAATAGCATTGTTTAGTGTTTCTTGGTATTTGGGTGTTTTCTCGCCCCAATCTGAAAAATCTCAAAAAGCTCCCGTTGTAGAAGCTAAAAAGTCTCTTCTTATTGTTCCGAAATTTAAAAATCCTCAAAAAGTTAAACTTGAAATTCGTGGAAGGGGATATTGGATTTTTGAAAAGAATAAAAACGATAAATGGGTAATCGTCAAGCCGATAAAAGCGTCAGCTGTTTCTTGGGAAGTAACGGAAATTATTTCAACGCTCGAAGATGCCAAGAAGCTTGAAACGTTTATTCCGGGACAAGGGGAATATGCCGATACGACTCTAAAAGATACGGGGCTTGACAATCCGCTTATGAAAATAGAGGTGACAGACGAGGG
>CAZKNI010000204.1:0-6507 GCA_964554055.1 uncultured Phycisphaerae bacterium
TTGTGCACAAACGCCTCAGGTTTTTGAAAAAAATTTGATTGTCGAAGCATATAATAGAATATCATCGGAATTAGCAGATAAGATAACGGACGATGCACAGATAGCTGAATTGTCGGGTAAGAAAGTAACAATCGTAAACTCGGACGCTACGAATATAAAAATAACGACACAACAGGATTTGAAAATAGCAGAAGCTATTTTAAAATTGCTTCCTAAGCCCAAAGGCAAAGGGCCTGCAGGTCCCTGGGCTGGCGAACAGAGCTGGTGAAAAATGCAAGAACAACAATATGAACAATATGTATTTGGTCCGGTTCCGTCGAGGCGTCTTGGACGGTCGCTTGGAGTTGATTTAATCCCGCCTAAGACGTGCAGTTTTGACTGTATATATTGTCAAATAGGCAGAACGACAAACAAGACAATCGAACGCAAGGAGTATGTTCCGTTTGATGTTGTAATCGAGCAAATACGCAGAGCTCTTGCGGGTGCCATTAAACCTGATTATATAACGTTAGCGGGTTCGGGTGAGCCGACACTTTATAGCAGGATAGGCGAGCTTATCGATGCTGTTCACGAGTTTACGAATGTTCCGGTTGATATTCTGACAAACGGGTCTTTGTTTTGGGACGAACGTATATTGTCAGAGGCAGCAAAAGCGGATTTGATTATTCCTTCGCTTGATGCGGGCGACGAGCATATGTTAAAAAGGATTAACAGGCCTGTGGAAGGACTCGATTTTAGCAAAATTGTTTGTGGCTTGGAACGGCTTTGTGAGTTGTGCAGGGATAAAGTTTGGCTCGAAGTTTTTGTTGTAAAAGGTATTAATGATGAGTTGGAAAGTGTTAGAAAAATAGCAGGCATTGCAAATAAGCTTCGTCCTGCGAAGATTCAGCTTAATACAGCTGTTAGGCCTACGGCGGAATCGTATGCTGTAGCTTTGCAAAAAGAACAGTTATCGCGATTGGCAGAGTTGTTCGTTCCCAAGGCGGAGATAATAGCGGATTTTCCCGAAGCTGAATTTACGTCTAAAACGTCTGCTCATGCGGAAGAGATTATAGAAATGCTGAAACGTCGTCCTTGCACCCTCGACGATATTTCAGCAGGTTTGGGCGTTGTGAGAAACGAAATAATAAAATTGCTTGAAGTGCTTACTCGGGAAGGCAAAATACAAACGGAATATAAGAATGAGAAATTGTATTATGTGATTAAATAAAGCAAACGCAATATAGCAGATAACATCAAAGGAAGGATATACAATGAATCAACAGCAATCATTTAAGCAGATGTTAGAAGATGACAACAGAGTGATAGGTGAACAGTTAGCTGATGTGAAACACAAAATTATCGTGTTAAGCGGTAAAGGAGGAGTTGGAAAATCGTCAGTCGCTGTCAATTTGGCTTGTGCGTTAGCGAAGAAAGGTAAAAAAGTCGGTTTACTCGACGCTGACCTGCATGGCCCTACGATTCCGACGATGTTAGGCCTAAATAATTCGCCGAAAGCGAGCGAATCCGGAAAAATCTCGCCGATAGAAACGGATTTGAAAGTCAAAGTTATCTCGTTGGGCCTGTTTCTTCCTTCGAGCGATGAAGCTGTTATTTGGCGCGGGCCTATGAAAATGGGTGCGATAAAGCAATTTCTTCGTGATGTCGTTTGGGGCGAACTTGATTATTTGATTATAGATTGTCCTCCGGGTACGGGCGATGAGCCGCTATCGCTCGTTCAGTTAATACCGAATCCCGATGGCGCGATAATCGTAACGTCTCCTCAGGAATCAGCGTTGGCAGCTGTCAGGAAATCCGTAACATTTATAAAAAAGGTAAACCTAAATGCGATAGGCATCGTAGAAAATTTTGCAGGATATGTTTGTCCGCATTGCGGGAAAATTAGTTATCCGTTTGGAAACGGAGGAGGCGAAGAATTGTCTAAATACGCAGATATAGAATTGATAGCTTCTATTCCGTTGTTTCATGATATGGCTGGCGAAGCGGATAAGGGCGTTCCAATCGTAGCGAAGGATAATCATCCCGCTTGTAAATTATATTTGGAACTTGCAGAGAAAATAGATGTCAAACTCGAACGAGATAAATGACAATGTCGATAAGCATCATCCTAAAAGCGCTGAAATATTGTTGACTCAGGTGTCTGCTTTTAAGATGAGAGTACGTGCCGCTATTGTTCTTATAGGCGTTATTGGGCTTTTGGGAATAGCTATATATCTTGAGCCTGCTCGACTGGAAAGGGTGAACAGCGGATATTCGTTTTTAAAACCTTGTGGCTTTTTGCATTCAACGGGTTATCCGTGTCCGACGTGTTTTATGACACGTTCTTTTGTATATATGATGCATGGGCGAATATTTCATAGCTTTTTGATTCAGCCTTTTGGCGCATTTCTCTGTTTACTTGTAATATATCTCGGGTACGGTGCGATAAAGGTTTTAATAACCGGTAAACCTTGGCAGCCTATATGGACGGGCGTCTCGAAAAAGGTTCTTGTTATAATTTTAATATCCGCTTTTTTAGGAGCATGGATTTTCGTCTTGATTTATGGTACATTTGTTACCGGTAAATTTCCTATAACTTTAAGATAGCTTCACGTATATTAAGCTCACAAACAAATAGGAATAAAATAAATGAATGCACAGAAAATAAAATTATTGTCAGCTGTAATAGCAGGAATCTTAATGAGTCTTTTGATAGGCGGGTGCAATCTTCTTGCGTTTCCTATGTATGCAATGAATGCGAATAAGACGAAAAAAGTGTTGCCCGAATATTCGGGGTTGCCGGGAAAAAAAGTCTGTATTTGGGTTTGGGCTGACGAATCATTAATGTTCGATTATCCCGCAATTAGACTTGATATTGCAAATCATGTGAAATATTTTCTCAATCAACATGTAAAATGTGAGATTATCGACCCTGATGTTGTCGAAAAATATCGAAAATCAAATTATCAAGTTGATGTTCTTTCTCCTGTGGAAATAGGCAAACATTTTGGGGCAGATGTTGTTTTGTTCATCGAAGTAAGCGATTTCGGGACGCAAATGCCCGATTCGCCCGAGTTGCTGCAAGGACGTCTGAGTGCACATTGTGTTCTTTATGACTGTAAAGGAAATTTGTCCGTTACAAGCACTCGTCGAAAATTATGGTCGGGAAATATTAATATCGTATATCCCGAAAATCGACCTGTGAGCATTTCTCAAATGAACGCTTTGGCTTTGCGTTCGATTGTGTTAAAGTTATTCGGGGAAAATTTGGCAAAGCGATTTTATGAGCATCGTGAGCCAATTCCGCGATGATATAAGCATAATAAGTGCAAGGACGATAAATTATGAAATATGCAAAATATTTTTTGATAATGCCAATATTGTGTTTAGCTTTTTTAACAGCGGCCGGCTGTGCTTTGGGAGTGTTATTTGTTCCTGATCCTCGAGCGCTTGTGCATGCTGAATATAAAATACCTAAAGGAAGCAAAGTTGCAATTCTTATAGATGACGACCTGTCGCCTCTTCCTAGTGCTACGATGAAAGCGGAACTTGCAAAAAAAATTATGGATAAACTCATTTCGAGTAAAGCGATTAAAGATTATCAGGCAATAAAATATGAGAAGGTCAAACGAGTAGCAACAAAAGTGTTCGGAAATAAGAAAATTAGTATTAAAAAAGTCGGAGAACTTGTAAATGCGGATTATGTTATTTATATAAACATCATAGAGTTTAATTTGCAGAGCGAAGCTGACAATCCTTTAATCAAGCCGATAGCACGAGCATATGTAAAAGTGATTGAGACAAAAACGGGAAACAGGGTTTGGCCTGTAAGCTTTGTGGGGAAAGAGGTTTTAGCTACGAAAAGAATGGCATCGGAATTAATAAGCTCGCCTAAGCGCTCGGAATATAATGAAAAGTTGCTGTCTGCATTGGCAGAACAAATCGCTTGGCTGTTTATAGATCACAGAGAAGGATAGCCTTGTTAATAGGATTTTATGTTTTATTTTATAGCTGATAGCTTCTCATAATATTTTTCTATCAAGTTGCGCATCTCAGCTGGAATATCATTTGTATCAACGGTTCGGATTTGCGCATTGAGTATTTTAGGCATTTTAATAACAGAGTCGTCAAGTTGGAATTTACTTGCTACGAGCGTTTTACTTGTTCTCAATGAGCTTAAAAGGACCGTTTTGCGTGCAAGAACATTTCGATATGCCCGCTTATCCATATCCGAAAGGTTTCGCGACATTAAAGCTATTATCTTGTCAAGCTGAAAATTGCCCCAATTATGCTTTTGCGCTTGAATATGAGCAAGTTTTGCTTTTGTCAACAAGACAGCTTGTTTGTGTTTAATGCCGCCAAGTTGCGGGTTAGGCGTTTGGGGTGTCGGCCCTGTTAGCCCTTCGGCACCGGCACCGGAGAGCTTTCCTCCTCCCGTAGCTCCTCCCGGCGCATCCTTGGATAAATCTTCGACCTGTCCGGATTGGAAGGCATCTTTTGTCAGTCTCGTGGGTGTACGCCTTCCTCCTTTTCCGAAGGCGGTTTTTTCTACAAATTCACCCGATGAACGTCCTGTACGCCCTTCGCCAGACCTGCCGGCAATTTCATTTGCATTGGGCAGCGTATTTCCCGTAACTCCTTTAGCGGAATAATTACTGATAGGCCCGTCCTTAGCGTCCCAGCCTGCACCTTTATCAAGAGAATCTGCCCAAGAACTTGTTGTGTCTTCGATTTCGTCATATAAATCTTCTTCTTGCTCGATGAGTTCGCCGATTATATCTTCTAATTCTTCGGGTAATTCTGCAAGAGGCACGTCTATTGGTTCGGGCGGCTCTTCCAGGTCCCATTTTTCCCTGTCAGGTTCTCTTGCTAGCCAACGTTCGAGATTGTGAGTAAGCTCTTCCGCAAGTTCGAGGCTTACCTGCTCAGCGGAAATAGCTAAATGCACTGCTTGTTTTTTCATGGCGTCAGAAGAGATTTTTACCTGACTTTGAATCTCAACAAGTTCATCTCGTAATACGGAAGCGGAAAAATCTTGCTCAGCTATTTTGTTCATATCGTTTACAGCTTGATTAAGAAATTTTTCCCATTGTTCTTGCAATTGAGCCAATTGGTCTAATAAAACTTTGTCGTTTTGAGAAAAGTCCTCGGGATTTTTCGAAGCTAACGATTCCGTTGACTTTATAGCAAGCTGTTGCTGCTTCGAAAATTCTTTCAATAACCGAGATAGCTTTTCAAATGCTTGTTTCGTGTCAATTTGCTCAGCAGGTTTTGTAGCTTGAGGGTTTTCTTGCTTTAATGCGAGATTGTCGAGCATTTCGATTAACGATTGCAATGTAAAAATGATTTCTTGTTGAAATTTGCTAAGCTGTTTAGCTTGTCCGATATCGTCCGTAAGTAATTTGGCTGATGCGCTTGCGTCGGCTGCGATACCCTCAGCGAGCGTTTTTAAGACTTTTGCGATAGATGTAAGTTCAGCTGGATATTGCTTGTTAGCAAGCTGAGATAGCATAACTTCGATTTGTTGTTGCCCGACAATAATAGCGCGAATATCAGGAGTCGGGATAATGTTTTTCTTTAAGTTAGCTATAGCTAATGTTTTTGTCCGTAATTGAATTTGTAACTTAATGATTTTTTGTATTTTTTCTATCAATGAACTGCTTGAGTTTCTCAGACGATTAAAATATTGTTTAGCTGAGACAATATTTATTTTGTAATGTTCCGAATAAGCTATTTGTTGGAGCTTGCCATTTAAATCTCGATTGTCCTTCGCTTGTGCCCAATATTCGACAATATCGCCTATTGATAATTTTTCGGGTATGACAATATAAGTTGTAAACGAATATTTGGCTTGATTTGGCTTTACTTTGCTGACCGTTTGGACAGAACCTGTATTAACTTTCATCATTAATTTTATTTCCGCTAATTTGTAATCGTCGTATGCTGTAATAATTATCTTCAGTTTTTCGTTTGTTGGCAAAGAAATGTCTTCCGCCGGCTCAGCGATGCGTATTACAGGGGCTTTATCCTTGATTATTTTTATTGGCCAATATTGATTTTCTTTTGCAGGAAGCTTTAACAATCTGTTTCCGAAACGAGCTATAATCGCGTATTTATCTTCGGAAGCCGGCTGATAATCAAATTTGAATATTTTTCCCGAGCTGATATACGTAAATTTTCGAGTTTGTAAAGCCTCGCTTAGAAATAAAACATTGTTTAAGTCCGCTGTGCTTCGAATACGAAAACTTAATTTCGTTCCTTCCGGAATTGTAATAGAGCCTGCTGTTGTTCGTATTTGCTTATCCGCTATTTGCAAATATTTCGGATAATGAGCGGAAATATATACGGGCAGCGTCGTAGGAACAGATATTATTTGATTTGCGTCGGCGGATAATTTCGCGGAAGCTTCGGACTGCAAATAGGTTTTGGGAAAGAACAAAGCAGACAGTCCCGCTTTAGCTTGTTCATTAGCGAGGACAAATAGCAAAACGGATATAAAAGAAATTATAGCGGCATATATAACGGGCT
>CAZKNI010000205.1:0-5189 GCA_964554055.1 uncultured Phycisphaerae bacterium
AGCTGTCCGATTCTCAGAATGCTGAACAGGTGCCGGACATATTGGCAATTTTTAATCAATTGACAGAAGGACAACGGCAAATGTTAGAACAGACGGCACGTTCCAGTGCCAAACTTGATGAGTTGCTACGTGAGAACTCTCAATTGCTGGAACAAATGATTGCCGAGTTACGTAAACTTACATCTGCTTCCGAAAGGTTTATATATGCAATGGAGGCTCTTCCGAAATCTTCGAGGGAGCAATCGGAAAGACTTTCCGCAATTGAAGATCAGTTGCAATACGAGGGTCAAACGGATAAAGCTTTGTTGACAAATCTTGATATGTTAGGAAAGAATGTAGCAAGTTTGGCACGATTTGCCGAGACTCAACAAGCGGAACAAGAGCAATTTATCAAAAACATTCAACGGCAATTTGAACCTCTTATGCAAATTATCAATAAGCAAACTCGGTTTGCAGCAATGATGTTGGGAAGCTCCATAATCATAATAATTTTACTTGGCATATTGATATTGTTTACTTGTAGGCTGTAATATATAATACTCAACTTTATTATGTAATTTTCCTTGTGATAGAAAATAATATGACCTGAATTCAGAGAGACATTAAAATTAGGAAAGGACATCAAAGATGAGCAAAATTAGAATTGGCCTCGTCGGCTGTGGCGGAATGGGACGGGCACACCTAAATGCAATTAAGGAAATAGAAGACGCTACACTCGTTGGCGTGTGCGACATTAATAAAGAACAAGCGGAACGGACAGCTAAGGATTTTGGTTGCCAAGCTTTTACCGATTACAAGACATTTGTTACGAAGGATAATCTTGATGCTGTCCTTATTGCAACGCCACATTATTATCATCCTCCTATAGCAATATGGGCTTTTGAGCATGACATACACGTATTATGCGAAAAGCCTATCGCTGTTCATATCAACGATGCTTTAAGTATGATAGACGCACACAAAAAACACTCTGCATTAAAATTCGGTATTGTATTTCAACGCAGACTTGCGCCGATATGGAAACAGATAAAAAAGATGATTGATACCGGTCAAACCGGTCAAATTATGCGTATTTCGTGGATTGTTACAAGCTGGTATCGTACTCAATCGTATTATAATCAAGGCGGGTGGCGTGGCACGTGGAAAGGTGAAGGCGGGGGCGTATTAATGAATCAATGCCCTCATCAGCTTGACGTTTTTCAATGGCTTTTCGGCATGCCCGAGCAGGTGTCGGCTATTTGTGAATTCGGGAAATATCATGAAGTCGAAATCGAAGACGATATAACGGCAATTATGAAATATAGCGACGGAACAACAGCAACTTTTATTGCAACAACAGGTGAATTTCCCGGGACGAATCGTTTGGAAATAGCTTGCGATAAAGGTAGAATAGTCGTTGAAGATGAAAGGACGATTACATTTGACCGAACGGTTGAATCTATAAGTGAATTTACTAAAACAGCTCAATCGTGGCAGCTTCCCGAGGTCTGGAACGCAACAGTTCCGGTAAGAGGCGAAGACCCGGGCTACAAAGGCATGAGCAAAAATTTTATCAAGGCAATCAAGGGCGAGGAACCTATCGCTGCTCCCGGAGAAGAAGGCATAAACTCTTTAATGTTAGCAAATGCTATCGTGTATGCAGGATATAAAAATGTACCTGTTAATTTGCCGCTTGACGGTAATGAATATGAAAGTTTTTTGAAACAGATGATTAAAGAAAATGAGTAAGGGACGAATTGATTTATTCGTTGTCGCTTGTTTTCTTAATAAGGCCAAAAATATCTTTTTTTAGAAATTTAAGGGTTTCATTGTATATATCGCGTGCTTTTGCTAATTTTACGGTTGCTTGACCGATTTGGACCTGGCGCGTAATATTAGCAGCTTCCAGCTGTTTAATGAGTTCTGACCAGTCGGAAGAGACTCCTTGTTTTAAAAAATAGCCTTTTGTTGTGTTATCAATTATAGTTCCGTCTTCAAGAATAATTTTGGAAGACGGATAGGTTTTCATATAGCGATACGGAACTTGTAAATCTTCTTCCGCTTTGTGTATCAACGTACATGTCTTATAATCCGTGCCGAGCATAAGAATATATCCGTCTTTGTCCAATAGCCATTTGAAGGGGCTATCATCTCCCCAAGCGGTTCCGGAAGGTAAAGAAGCAATGTATTTTGCGTCTTTTCCCCATATTGCGACCGAATGTGTTATATGTTTGCTACGATAAACATTATTACGTGTTCTAAAGATTTCAGTTATTTTGCCGACTTCTGACGGGCTATTTTTGACATCGAAAACAGGAGCTTGCGCATTCATAAAAGATAGCGTAAAGGTAGGCATAATTATTGTGCCCTGTTCGCCTATAACTTCAATAAGAGCATCAATTATTGTATCAGCCCCCCCTTCTACATAGCCAAATGCCTTTAGGGACGAATGCGCCATAACAGAATCACCTTTATTGAGGCCAATGTTCTTAAATCCTTCGATTAGCATATCATATGTTACATTCATGACATAATTCCTTGAATATTTTTTATAATTTTATAATTCAATTAAATATTAAAAAACAATTATAATCATATTCTCTTTTAACAAAATATATAAATATAATCTCTTGTCCTTTTTGAGATAACATTTTAATATTTAATTGTGATTTTTAGGAGAAATTATTATGGGTAATAATGAAAAGCTGACGGTTGGATTAATAGCTGGAAATCGGGGATTCTTTCCTGACCAATTAGCTCGGGACGGCAGAGCACAAATGATAAAAGTGCTTAAGCAGCAGGGTTTTGACGTTATATGCCTTACTCCTGAACAGAGCAAATACGGCTGTGTTGAAACATTTGCGGAAGCTAAAAAGTGCGCAGAGCTATTTGCCAAAAATAAAAACAAGATAGCGGGTATTGTTGTAACGCTTCCTAATTTCGGTGACGAAAAAGGAATAGCGGAAAGTATCAAGCGAAGTGAGCTTAACGTGCCCGTATTAATTCACGCATTTTCGGATGATGTAGGGAAAATGACAATTTCTCACAGACGAGATTCTTTTTGCGGTAAAATTTCCGTCTGCAACAATTTAAATCAGTATGGAATACCGTTTACCTTAACAACGAATCATACATGCTCTCCTTCATCGGAGCTTTTTAAGTCCGACTTGCAAGATTTTGCTATAACGTGTAAGGTGTTTCGAGCGATGAAAAATCTTAGAGTCGGAGCGATAGGAGCAAGGCCCGCTGCATTTAATACATGCAGGTTTAGCGAAAAGCTATTACAAGAATCCGGTATTTCGGTAGAAACATTAGACCTTTCCGAAATTATTGGCAGAGCGGACCGGATTAAATCGAGCGAGCCAAAATTAAAGGCAAAAGTTAACGCTATTATTAGCTATGCCCCTGCGAAAGATGTGCCAAAATCCGCTATAGAAAAAATGGCGAAATTGTCGCTTGTACTTGATGAGTGGATAAAAGAAAACGAGATTTCTGCATTAGCTTTACAGTGCTGGACTGCATTGGAAGAATTTTACGGCGTTGTTCCGTGTACAGTTATGAGTATGTTAAGCAATTCTCTGCTTCCTGCTGCTTGCGAGGTTGATATTCCCGGCGCGATTTCGATGTATATTTTGCAATCCGCAGCGAGTAAGCCTGCAGCTATTCTCGATTGGAATAACAATTACGGTGATGAGCTTGATAAAGCGGTAATGTTTCATTGCAGCAATATTCCGGCAAGCTTTCTTGATGAGCCTTGGATTGGCAAACAGGAAATAATCGCGGGAGCTGTCGGAAAAAATAAAGCGTATGGCACGATTAACGGGAAAATATCGCCTGGGCCTGTAACTTTTCTGCGTATCAGTACGGATGAGTTTATTGGCGAAATAACAGGATATATTGGCGAAGGTGAATTTACAGATGACGAATTGGATACGTTTGGCGGAACCGGAGTTATTCGTATCGATGATTTGCAATCGTTAATGCAATATATCTGTCAAATGGGATTTGAACATCACGTAGCAGCTGTCAAATCTTGGGTAGCGCAGGGAGTTATGGAAGCATTGACAAAATACATGAGCTGGGAATTATATTATCACTAAAAATAATAACTAAAAATGTGAGTAATAGAATATTAGGTTAAGGGTGAATTCAATGGAATGATAAATTGTCGAAATAAAATTAGGCATATATCAAATGTAATTATGATTGTATTTTTGGGGCTCGTGTTTGATTTGTCGTGCTGTCGGCACGATTGTAACTGTCGAGAGCAAATTAACAGTCCTATTGTTCCAAAAGAAATTCGTAATACAAGATATATTTATTCGGATATGCCAGCGATTATAACATTCAGGCAATTTCAAGAGCAATTAACTCAATTTGCTTGCCAGCTAACTGTCGTATATTTGATATATCCGGATAGCGAGTATGATATGAATCTGCTAAGCTGTATGAGTAACATTCAAAAACATTTTTACCGATATGGAGTAAGGGTATTAGTAATCGATTTACACAGTGCAATTCATTGGCCTGAATTAAAAAGTATTTTATATCGAGTTTATGCGAATTTTATAGCGGAATATCTTAATAGCGACGGAGTGCTTGCGCTTGAAAAATTTTTGCATTTTCGAAACGATGTTAACAAAATATTTGTAATAGACTCTATGAACAATAATTATGTTTATCGGATTTATAACAAACAGTGCTGGCAGATTATTAGAAAAGTGAAGTCAATTTTAGCAAACAGAGATAAAAATGTTTCAGATTGAGTTACAAGACGAATTTTGTGCGAGTCATTATATTCGATTGAATGGACAATGGGAACAGCCTCACAGCCATACGTGGCGGGTACGAGTTTTTTTGGGACGAAAGCAGCTTGACAAAGACTGTGTTGTTGTTGATTTCGAGAAAGCGCGAAAAATGTTGCGTAATATTTTAGATAAACTCGATAACAAAGAATTGAACAGCATAAGAGAGTTAGGGAAAAATCCAACTGCGGAAATTGTCGCAAGATATTTATATGACGAATTAAATTGCGTTATTGGTGAGCAGTTTCCACAAGTTATTTTGGACTCGATAGCGGTTTGTGAACAAGCTGGATGCTGGGCCCGGTACGGGAAACAAATATAGTTTTTTGTGGCAATTTGATGTAAATTATAGTAATAATATATGTCTTCATAAAATAGAAACTCATTGTAAAGGTAGGTAGTTAG
>CAZKNI010000206.1:0-8170 GCA_964554055.1 uncultured Phycisphaerae bacterium
TCCCAGTATGAAAAATATAATAGCCGACGCTTGCCCGACTCTACCCGCTATGGAAGTCGCGCGGACAAATCCCGTAAACGTCCAAATTATCGACCTTAAAATTCTTCCGCCATCCATAGGAAAAGCGGGCAGAAGATTGAAAATCGCAAGCCACATATTAATTATCGCAAGTTTTGCTAAAAACGGAATCCGAGATAAAGAATTTGTCTCTAATAATTTTGTTACCTTTATTCCGTATATAAACTCGCTTATCAAGCTTAACAACACTGCAAGCCCAATACTCACAGCGGGACCCGCAGCTGATATCAAAAATTCTTGAATAGGCTTAGATGGCACCGTTTTCATCGCTGCTACGCCGCCTATCGGTAAGAGAGTAATCGATTCAACTTTAAATCCGAATCCTTTAGCTACAACAGAATGGCCTAATTCATGCAAAACGACACAAAAAAATATCGATAAGAGTAAAATTACTCCATAAATGCCTGCAATCCCGCCATCTCCTTCGTCAGGCAATGCCGCTATCAACCCAAGCAACAGAATAAAGCTGAAATGTACGCGTATGGGAATTCCGAATATTGTCGCGATTTTAACAGACCATTTCATAAGAATGTATTATAAAAAACAAAACAAATATCTGCGAGCTAAAAGATAAAAGAAGATTAGATAAAAACACGTAAAAGTTAAAATTTACAGAATCGAAACGACAAGCTAAAATAATTGGCGATGCTAATCATTATATTTTATAAGATAACACATTAACAAACGAAGGATTCGGAATGACAAAATATATAGGAAACTCGCTTACGGATTGTAAGCAAACTCTCAAAATGCTAAATCTCGAAAACAAGGCGGATGTTTGGCTGACAAACTGGAACTTTTCAAATAAATATCAGCCGAGAAAATTTCCCTTTTTTGAAGAAGCTTTTATTCGTGAAAACATAAGCTGGCTTGGAATGTCAGACGAAATTTTATCTGCCTTTCTGGACTCTCGAGCAAAATTTTACAATAATGCTGCGCTGCAAAGGCTATTCTGGCATTGTTATTCACTACTTTTTGTTTCTACGCGAAACTTAATACATGAAATACATCATTGGCCCATGATTCCGGAAGATTCTTGCGAATGTGCGGATATGTTCTATGCGTTTGTATTTCTCGCGGGTCTGCCGAAAATTCGCGGAATTCATCGGCAAAAAATGATTCCCGAAGATATAAGTAAAGATACTTTAAGTGATTTCGAATTATGGATGAACGAACATCGCAAAAAAACGGGGAAATGGGGATTTTCTCAAATAGGCTGGCTTGTTAATCATTTTTCTTGCGAATTATTCAAGCTGGGACGTTTGCAATTTCAGTTTCATCGTTGTGATTTTGATATTTATGCTTTTCGAAACAAAATAGACGGCAGGACAATTGTTGTCTCAGCTGACGGAGCAAGATTCAGAGATGATGGCCAATATGACGGAGCAAATAATATTTTTGATACGGAAAATTGTCGAGTTGCGCGTTTTTCTCAAACGGAAGATTTTGTTATAGGCAATTTTATCTCACCTTTAGGCATCGCTAAAAATAAAGAAATAAAACTTTCAAAATCCGATTGGCAGCTTGCGTTACAAAAAGGCGACCCTGTCCTTGCCGTTCACATTCCGGCAACAGGTCCAATGAGTCATTCTTTATGCGGCGAATCTTTCAAACGAGCATTAGACTTTTTTCCAAAATATTTTCCGGGATATAAATTTCAAGCCTTTACTTGTGTTTCTTGGTTGTTGGATTATCAGCTTGAACAATATTTGCCTAATGAATCTAATATTGTAAAATTCCTTCGAGAATTTTATTTGTTGCCTCTTTTTGAAGCAAATGACAAGCAAACTTTTGAAAGAGTCTTTGGCAGAAAATATGAAAATATTGATGAAATGCCACAAAACACATCACTTCAGCGAGCAATCGTTACACATTGCCGAGCTGGCGGGCATTGGCGAGATGCAGCGATGATATATTTTCCTCAAGATGTTAAATTTTGGGGACAAACTGTCTATCGACGACAGATACAATAATAAGTTTGATTGACATTGCTGTTATCTGCTATTAGCATAACACATATTATATTCGGGAAATTGAGATATGGCTCGTCGCAGAAGAAAAATTATATTTCGTAAATACGGCCAATCGTATCATCTTCAGATAAAATCAGCTGACGATTTGCTCAATGTTCTTGAGCTTGACGAGGCACACTGGATAGCAACCGGTGCCCCTATACAATCTTTCAATTGCGACAAAACCTTTCTCACTCTCGTCGATACGGATAATAATCAGAGAATAATGTGTTATGAAGTTAAAAATGCTATTCGTTGGCTTTTTCAAGTACTCAAAAACACACAGGGTATAACCGAAAAAAGCGATGTTCTTGCAATAGAAGCAATAAATGCGGAAGATGACGAAGGCGCAAAAATATATAAAGCAGCGAACAAAATAATTGAGCGAGTAGGCTCATTTGATAACAAAAATGCAATAAGCTTGAAACAGGTGAGAGAATTAAAGTCCGCTATCGAAAGCTTATCGGTAAGCGAAATAGGCGTCGTGCTTGCGAAGTCAGCAGATGACGAGGCGTTAAGGCAATTCATATCCGATGTAATAACAGTTACAGGTGGCACGGAGCATCCTTCGGGTGAAAGAGGCATTACTCAACGCCAACTTGATGACTTCATTTCTTATGCGAAAGCTTGGCTTGAGTGGACGGAGCTTGGAAAAATTCCCGAAGGAAAATCTACAACCCAAATAATGCCTTTTGGCATTCGTACAGAACGGGCATATCATATTTTTAAGAAATTATGTAATAAAATTGATGAGTATTTTATACAATGTCAAATCGTGTTCGTTAATCCGGAAACTCGTCAAAAGTTTATGCTTACCCCGAGTTTTCTAAATAACGAAGAAATAAATAACACACGTCAGCTATATAAAATTCTCGAAAAAGCCCCTTTAGCTGAACCTAATACAGAACAAAAGCTGAAATTTGACGATAAACTTAATCCGTATTACAAGAAGGATTTATCGGAGCTTGTAGAACTCGTACTTAAAAGCATATCGAATGGAGAAAACGTAACGGAATTATCTTTTGATGATTGGAATAAAATCAAACAGATGTTTGTAGCCTATGAAGATTGGCTTGCAAGTAAACCCGAGATATCAATGGCGGAACTTGGCGAAGACAGATTACGAGAGTATCTCAAGCCGGAATATTATCAACGAGTAAGCCAACTCATTACGGAGCGAAAAGAAACAACTATCGTACTTGAAAACATCAGGCTAACGGAAAAAGCGATTTTGTATCAAGCATATTTACTTGATTTTGCGAATAACTTTGTGAGTTTTCCTTATCTCTATGATATTAATAAGCGTGCTATGTTCGAGATGGGTACGCTCATAATGGACGGCAGAAAATTTATGTTTTCGATAAAAGTCGATAACATTGATGAGCACAGTAAAGTTGCGAGTCAGAGTAATATTTTCGTTCTGTATCTCGATATATTAATACCCGACAATAATCACAAGTATCAAATAGCTGTTCCTGTAACATCGGGTGATAAAGGGAATTTGTCCGTAGGCAAACGGGGCGTGTTTCAGGATGTTTTAGGCAGAGAATTTGACGCTATAATTATTCGTATTGTTGAAAATCCAATCAGTATTCGCGAGGCGCTTTTCAGTCCATTCAATAGAGCGGCAAAAATGATTACGGGAAAAATTGAGTCGATAACAGCTTCTGCGGAAAAGAAATTGGATACAGCTACCGAAAAGTTAACATCAACAATAGAATCAGCGGTAACATCGTCCGGAAATGTTCCCGCTCGCTCTCAAGTAAGTGCTTCCGGAGGATTGCTGACAGGCGGAATATTGATGGGAGGCGGCGTAGCAATAGCTGCAATCGGAACAGCAGCTACTTATGCCATCAAAACTTTAATCAATATCGGGCCATATAAACTGGCATTAGGTTTTATAGGATTGATTTTGATTGTAGCAATTCCGGTCTCTATTCTCGCGATGCTAAAACTTCGTCGAAGGGATTTGAGCGTTGTATTGGAAGGAGCTGGCTGGGCTATCAATTCTCCGATGCGATTGACATTCAGACAGGGTAAATTTTTTACGCAGCGCCCTCAATATCCGAAAGGAGCAAAGGGAATTTATTGGCTCCGCAAGTTAATATTGGCAATATTAATATTAGTTGTATTAGGTGTAATAGCAGGGCGATATTATTTTCGTTTACGTCCAATGAGTTTTTATTTTGATAACAAGCCTGTTACAACAAATAAGTCATCTTGATTTCAGTATCGAATAGCTTTAATCCTATGTTGAAATTTGCTATGGCAGATTCGAGAAGACGACGAGGCCTTTATCTTTTGCAAAAAATCTGGGTATGCGCAGAATTTCATAAATTTGTCTGCCGCGTTTTTTGGCCCATGAAATAGCGAGCGGGTATCGGACGTCCGATGTAATGAAAAAACGTTTGCCCGGCTTTGTTACGAGTTGCATAACTTTTTCAACAACAGCTAACATTAAATCTATTTTAGCATCTTTTGGGTTTTTGGCTTTTAAAATCGTATCGACAATCTGTTGTGAATTTGGAATTTGGGGAATAGGACGACCAAAATAATATATCAAGGGCCCGTTAGCTTTGCCTATAAAATATATCTCAGCATTCTTTCCGGTTTTTTGAGCAATTAATTTTGCTGCTCGTCGCGGGTCTCGTGCGGGGTCTGTAACTTTTGGAGTAATTGGCCAAACAATTGCAAAAATTACGCCACACATAATTGCTATTAATGTAACGGAAGCGAGAAAATTAACTCTCAGATAAAGCTCAATCGATATTATAAATCCTGCAATGATTATAGCTGACAAAATAAGATAATATTTTGCCAGTTCGGGATAATGCGGATTTACATAAAAATAATACCCGCAAACAAGAACTAAAAAGAGGATTATAACGATAACAGTTGCAATTTTTGCTACGAATCTTTTGTCGAGTTTTATTTCAAGTAAATAAATCATTCCTACAACAGACAAAAGAATAGCTGGCGGAATAATGGGCAAAATATAATGTGCTCGTTTGCCCTTTGAAATGCTAAAGAAAACAAAGCCACATGCAAACCAGAGCAGAAGAAACATCAAATCTTTTTTCTTCTCGATGAATTGCTTGTTAAATGTCAGAGCTATACCCGCTGGCAGAAAAATGCCCCAGGGCAAAGTCAGCAGAAAAATCTGCGGAATATAATAATATGCCGGTCTGTCTGTTGCTTTTGCAAATCCCCCTGTGAATCGCGCGATATATTCCGCTTTCCATCGCCAGACTGCATTTTCGACGTTTATTAAGACCGGAACGACCCAGCTTCCTATTATTATAATGCAAATCAAAATTCCTAATAGAAGATGAAACTTTTTCCAATTGCGCCATTGTCCCGACCAAATTAAGTAAACCGAAACAGGTATCAGAACAACGGGAGCAGGAACAGGACCTTTAGCAAGCATTCCGAGTGCAAATGTAATGTAAGCTATCAAAAAATATTTTATTGCGGATTTATTTTCTTCGATTCTTTCTAGGCCTAAATATATGCAAACAAAGCATGCTGTTACAAAAAAAGTCATGAGCATGTCCGCAATTCCGCGATGTGATTGCCAAAGCATTCCAGCGGAGCTTGCAATAGCAAGTCCTGCGATTATTCCCGTTACTCTTCGAAACATTTTGGCAGCTAAAAAAGCTATTAATATTGCAACGCCACAAGCAGATATAGCGGAAGGTAGCCTGATTATGTATTCGTTGAGTCCGCCAAAACATTTTGCCAGCAGAGCAACAGTCCAATACATTCCGGGCGTTTTTTGGAGTCTGATTTGGCCATTAAAGTGAGGAACAATCCAATGGCCATTAAGAGTTTCGCGAGCTGTTACGCCAACGAGTCCCTCGTGATCGCTTAAAGGAACGATGCTTCCGAGCTGATAAGTGAAAAAAGCTATTCCAAAAACAAGTATTAATAAAAAATCTATTAAATGTAATCTGTTATCATTTAAGTTTATTTTATTGTGTTCTGTCATATTAGCCTCTTTTGTTATTGTCCGTCTCAAAATTATTGTGTTTAAAAATTTTTGATGATTTTTTCATCTTTGTTCTATTTTCTGTAAGAAATTCGTTAATGGCAAGAGATATCTTGAAATAGAATCGTGTTCGTTCTATATTCATATCTTATCTCGTATTTTGTCGAATCTAAGAAAATTGTTAAAAAATCATAAGCGAGAAAATAAAAAGATATATAAAATTTTTTATAATTGAGAGATTATGCAATGAAAGAAAAGAAGAATTATCTTTTAATCGATTTGGGAGGAACAAAGACAGCTGTCGCTATCGGATTTGATGATGCAAATATTGTTGATAGAACGGAATTTCCGACAAGTGGCGTTGAAGAAACTTTAAAACGAATATTCGAGCTTGCAAAAGTCTTGATAGAAAAATATCATCCGTTAGCGATAGGAATAAGTTGTGGCGGACCTTTGAGTTCGCGTAGCGGAACGATAATTTGTCCTCCCAATATGCCCAGCTGGAAAAACGTCAAAATTGTCGAAATATTTGAAAAACAGTTTGGACTGCAAACGTTTTTGGAAAATGATGCAAATGCAGGTGCAATAGCGGAATGGATTTACGGTGCGGGTCAGGGATACGATAACGTTCTATTTCTCACGTGCGGAACAGGATTAGGAGCGGGTTTGATTTTGGACAGCCGATTATATCGCGGAAAGCAAGATTTAGCGGGAGAAATAGGGCACATAAGAATGGAAGCAGACGGGCCTATCGGATTTTATAAAGCGGGTTCACTTGAAGGGTTTGCTTCGGGAGGCGGATTGACTCAAATAGCAAAAATGAAGCTTGCTAAGCCTCATGTTGCAAGCATTCTTGACGATATCCCTATCGATAAGATAACATCAAAAGATGTAGGACAGGCAGCTTTGTCGGGTGATGAATTTGCGAAATCACTTGTCGAGATTTCCGGAAGATATCTTGGACGAGGACTTGCAATATTAATTGACACGCTTAATCCGGAATGTATTGTTTTAGGTTCGATGGCTGTTCGTCTCGGAAAACTTTTGCTCGAGCCGGCATGGGAAGAAATCAAAAAAGAAGCAATAGAGGATGCTTGGCGTAATTGTGTGATTGTTCCAGCTAAGCTTGGCGAACGTATAGGCGATATAGCAGCTTTGTGCGTTGCAAAATATAATTTAGAGCATCAACGCTGAAAATAAGTGATAACGGAAATGAACTTTATGATATGATTGGGATTTGTAATTTTAATTACTTGTTTGTGATATGGGAACTGATATGCAAGAGATATTAAATAGGATAAAAACAAATATTCGAGAAGGCAAGGATTTAAAAGAAGGAATCGATACGGAACATTGGAAAGCGTTATTGAATAGATACTCGTGTTTTTTCGATACGAGAGACAGACAAGGTTTTTTAACAAGCAGTGAAGTTCATATTACGGATTTTAATACGCCTCGTCCATGCCTTCATTTGATGGCTTCGAATCATTTTAGAGAATACGGAACGTGGGGAAGTTTTTGGGACCAGTTTAACGGCGGATTTTCGTGCCTCGACAGCGTGATGGCTGGAAAGATGACAAGCCATTTGGATACGAATTATGTTCCAACTGCGCCGGAAGTGCAAGATGTCAGGAGATTTTTTATCTACGAAAACGGTGATAGCTGGCCTATGTTTCCGATTCCGCATTACGAGGAAGAAAAATATTCGTCTCGCGAATGTATTCAAGGGCTCGATTATCATATTATTCGCGCTGAACGAGCAGGTTTGGATTGCTTGCTTAAGGTTTTCGTTCATCCTAATCTTCCGATTGAAATATGGACGATAACAATTAAGAACATAGATAAGCAGGAACGGTCGTTTTGCTGGTTCTCGTCAATCAGAGTCAATATCGATTCGTTTCCGTTTTATTATTTTGTTCCGCGCGTTGTTTGCGAGGGGATTTACGAAAATGACGGTCTTGTGTTTTTAAATCACGACAAAGGCAATAAGCATAAACGTCATGCGTTTTTTATATCTAACCCGAATTTTGACGGATTCGATATGATGGGAGAAGTTTTTGATGGCATTTGCGGTCGAGCTGTTATCCCCGCT
>CAZKNI010000207.1:0-3667 GCA_964554055.1 uncultured Phycisphaerae bacterium
CAATAGCCAAGCTAAGATTATTCCTCGGAGGAAACTTACACCGCGATAGATAATCGTTGCGGGAATATATATTCGTACGGATTTTCCGATTCCCGTCGAGCGAAATAATTTTGAGTTGAATGTGTTATTCGCCATAGCCTCAATTATGCATAGAGGCTATGACGATAACAAGATTTTGTTTCGGAATTTTCGTGTTTATCCCAAAATTTCTTTCAAATCTTCTTCTGCTGTCTTGATTGGCATAATATTGAAGTTCTCGACCAAAACGTTTAAGACCGCAGGTGTAACGAAAGCTGGCAGCGTCGGTCCGAGCCTGATGTTTTTTATTCCGAGATGTAGAAGCGTTAGCAAGATACATACAGCTTTTTGCTCGTACCAAGAAATAATCATCGACAAAGGTAGCGAGTTAACATCCGTATCAAATGCTTTTGCAAGTGCAAGAGCTATTTGTATAGCGGAATATGCATCGTTGCATTGTCCTATGTCGAGCAGGCGAGGGATGCCCTCGATATCGCCAAACTCCAATTTGTTAAAACGATATTTTCCGCAAGCTAATGTGAGAATAATGCAATCATCAGGTACAAGTTGAGCCATTTTCGTATAATAATTTCTTCCGCTTCTTGCTCCGTCGCATCCGCCTATTAAGAAGAAATGTTTTATTTTTCCTGCTTTAACGGCATCTATGACTTTGTCAGCGACAGACATAACAGCATTTCTTGCAAATCCTATTGTGATGTATTTTTCTTCTCCGTCTTCTTTAAATCCTTCAGCTGCAAGTGCTGCGTCGATTACGGGTTTAAAATTTCTGTCGCTTATGTGTGTAACTCCGGGCCAGCCTACAAGTCCGCAAGTGAATATTCGCGATTTATAGCTATCTCTCGGTTTTTGGATACAATTTGTTGTCATGAGTATTGCACCGGGAAAGGCATCAAATTCTTTTTGCTGATCCTGCCAGGCGCCGCCGTAATTTCCAACGAGATGTTTGTATTTTTTCAAACCCGGATAAGCGTTGCAAGGTAGCATTTCGCCGTGAGTATATACATTTATGCCGGTTCCTTCCGTTTGTTTTAATAACTCCTCAAGGTCTTTTAAATCGTGGCCTGACACGACGATAGCTTTTCCTTTTACGGGTGTTATTCTGACTTTTGTCGGCTCGGGATGTCCGTAAGTTTCGGTATTAGCTGCATCGAGCAGCTCCATAACTCGAATGTTAATTTCGCCCCATTTGAGATTTTTTTGAGTTAATTCATTTATATCTGTCGGATTGCTTGCAAGATAGCTTAACATTTCATGAAAGCTATTGTACACTTGTTCATCTTCGTGATTGAGTATCTCAGCATGATCCGCATAAGCAGCCGAGCCTTTCAATCCATAAGTTAATAATTCTTGTAGGCCTACGACGTCAGCTCCGAATTGTTCGATGCGTTTGGCAATAGAAATTTCTTTTGCCTGTTCAAGTAAACCTTCAACGGTATCTGCAGGTTTCCACTTGGCGGGTCCTTCGAGTTCTGTGGGGTTGCCTCCTGCGTCGATATACATTTGTTTTGCCTTTTCTCGAATTTCAGCGCCTTTAAATATCCAGTTTTTGATGACTTCAGGGTCGAAGTTGACATTTGTTACTGTTGTGAACAGAGCTTTGATTACGAATGTGTCGATGTCTTTGTTATGTTTTCCGTTAAGGGCATAGGCACGATGAGCATACATCGATATGCCTTTTGTGATGTAAATGAGTAAGTCCTGAAGGGCAGCTGTTGTGGGGTCTTTTCCGCATACTCCCGTTACAGTGCAACCTGTTCCTTTCGCTGTTTGTTCGCATTGATAACAAAACATATTCATTGTTCGATTCCTTTCATAAAAAATGTACGATATTTGTTTATTCCAAATAAGCGTGAATTAATTTATTAAGTTACCCCAAGAATGTTTCCGTTGATGCCTATTTTAATTTTTGTCAGAGTTATATTTACTTGTGCATTGTTAATAGCTGATTCTATTATTCGTACAAGTCCTGTACAACAGGGAACTTCCATATAGCTGATTGTTATATGTTCTATTTTGTTGATTTTAAACATTTGTGTTAATTTTTCCAGATAAAATTGTGCATCGTCGAGTTTCGGGCAAGCGATAATCAGTATTTTGCCGTCGAGTAACTCTTTATGGAAATCGGGAAAAACACAGCAAACACAATCAGCAGCTATCAGCAGATGTGAATTTTGCAGATATGGCGCATTTATCGGAATCAATTTTAACTGAACAGGCCAGTTTGACAATTTGGAAATGTTTTTATTATTATTTGCCGTGTTCCGATTTGTTGTTTCGGTTTTATGAGCTTCTGTTGACGCTAAATGCCTAATAGCGGAGCCCGGACATTGAAATTTCGATTTTGTGTTGCTGTCGTTTGAACAATTACAGTCGCTATTATTTGTTTGCGTCATTTTCTTTGTATTATTATTCTCAGATTTGTTGGGCCCTATAAAGGCTGGAGCTTCTCTTCGTTCTATTGTTATTGCTCCTTGAGGGCATTCGCCTATACAATTTCCGAGTCCGTCACAATAAAATTCCTTTACGAGTTTAGCTTTGCCATCGATAATTGCGATTGCGCCTTCGTCGCATGCAGAAACACATTTTCCACAGCCATCGCATTTTTCTTCGTCGATAACGATGATGTCTCTAATCGGCATCTTTGACTCCTTTGAATATCGTTGTAAGTTCCGAAAGGTGTGTTTGAGAAAAATGTTGATAAATTCGTTCGTTTATATCTTTAAGCAGGCTGCCCATAAAACACTCTTTTCCATTACAAATACGTTTTTTTAAAAGGCAGTTGCTCGGCTTCATTTGGCCTTCAATAGCTTGATATATATCGAGCAGGGTTATTTTGTCAGCGGGACGTGCAAGGGTGTATCCGCCCGAAGGCCCGTATGTTGCCTTGACGATTCCCGCTTTATTCAACATCTGAAGCACCTTTGCCAAATGTGCTTTTGATATTTGCAGAATTTTACTAATTTGTGATGCAGATAATCTAACACCGTTAAATCCTGCAAGCAAAATAGCTGAATGTAAGCCTATCGAACTTGCTTCCGAGATGTTCAAGATGTTATGTGCGCTCATTTTTATTTTATTCCTTATTGAAATCCCGAGTCCAAAGCCACAAACTCGGTATTATGGTATTATTATACCATAATATTGTTTTGTGTCAACATATTTAATATTTAAGTTATTGTCAATATATTTATTTTTTCTTTTATGCGTGTATATTCTCGCATTACTCTGAAATCTTTTATAAAGAAGAGTATTAAAATTTCTTTACCGGAAGAATTTAATTGTTAGAATACATCAATTATTTTAAATAAATGTTTTTGTGCTAAGAACGAAATGTTAATTTGTGAATCTGTATTTACTTTAAGTTTGTAATTTGCGGGAGATAACAAGATGAAAGAAATAATATTGTTAAATGACGGTTGGGAATTTGCTTGGACAGCTTATGTTGGCAAAGACCGTCAGCCTTTTGGTATGCACGGATGGGACGGTGCAGCTAAATGGCGTCCTGCGACGGTACCGGGCAACGTACAATGGGATTTGCAAAAGCTTGGCCTGGAGAAGGATATATTTTTTGCGGACAAGGCGGACCATTATCGCGGGTGCGAGGGGGTGGATTTCGGGTTTCTTGGGA
>CAZKNI010000208.1:0-3856 GCA_964554055.1 uncultured Phycisphaerae bacterium
TCCTAATCCTCTCGCTCCCGAAGCTAAACAATAATACGCTGTCTGCCTCAATTCTTCAGGCGTTGCGAATCTTGGAAATTTAGCGTCTTTTTGTTTCGGGGCATAAAACGCATCGATAATTGCCCATAGCGGTTTCGGCGCAGCCCCGTAAAACGCCTGTGTTATCGCGCGAGCAGACCAGCTCGGCTGCTGACCTATTCTAAGGCAATAAGGGTCTGTCGAAACGACATCGCCGATTTGCCCGTACACATACCAGTTTGTCGGCTTATATGTATTATCTATCGTCAAATAGACGAGTGCATGAGGAGCAGCCAATGTAAATTCATTTTCCAAAGGAACAATTTTACGTGCATGATATCCTATCCGTAATTTGTGAGGAAATTCTTTCTTGCTATAATCATGGCAATCAGGCTCGTCCATAAGATAAACGCCATAAAAAGCCTTGTGCCCGTTAAGCGAGACGACATCTTTCGGTTTTACGCTACCGAAAATAGCTTGCATATTATCATGAGCTAACTTATCAAGTCCCTTCTTATCGTATTTGTGAAAATTAACATGAAGAAATACGCCATAACGATTGTAATTATTCTCTTTTGAATCGGGCTTATAAGACGGAGCATATCCGTAACTAAAATGAATAAATTTTGCATTAACAGCTCGATAAAATCGGGTATGCTGCTGTCCATTGTCAAATTTAAGAGTTATACGATGAAGCTGACCTTGATACCAGTTCGACTTCAAATCTACAATCGCAAGCGATATCGTTCTTTTAGCCAAATCCGTAAGCTTACGCCATTTTGTATTTTTGTTTACCGAAAAACCGTCAATGAGCAAATCGGTTATTTTGGATTTCCTCCGAGTGCTGCTCAAATACAAAAGCAACCTGTTTTGCTTTTCGAGCCAAGCGAGTGACTGCCAGAAATAATTTATCGGTTTGACTGCTATCGCAAAATCAAATTTTCCCGCTGATGTATCGAGCCTTACAGATATCTTGTTTTCAGGTCTGTCTCGCAGCCTTATTATAAACTCGCTATATCCGCCAGCGGGTATCGGATTTGTTCTAACCTTCCACCAAACAATTTTCCCCTTTTCATAAGCTCGTTCAAAATCCAGGCCATCAATCGCAAGTTTATTCACTTTTATCGGCTGATTGCTCTCGTTGTGTAACACAGCGAATATATGCCCGCCTTTTTTCGAGTTTAATTTCAGACCTTTTTTCCCTGCGAATCCCCAAAATCCCTCTTCCCAATTTTCGAAATCAACGCCAATATCCGATTGATAGAATGCATCCTGACAATGAATGTACACGGATTTCTCGGCACAAATAACTTTGACATTACAGCATAATCCGACTACAAAACACAACATGAGTTTTGAGGATGACATAAACATAAATCTCCTAACAAAAAGGGAATTGATAACAAAGCATATTTACGGATAATGAATAACCGGAACATCTTTTATTACAAACATTCTCCAAACAAGTCCTTCGGACGGATTAACTTCCGCAGGAGCAGCGAAAGGTTCTACATGATAATCACAAAACAGAAAATTCGCTTTCAGGTTGTGAAAATAATACACCAAACCGGTTCCGTGTATATTCGTTCCGACAGCTTGTTTGGAATTTAAGATTCTGACATCGAAAGCTCCCGCCAATGTCGTCAACTCAAAGCTTCTTCCATCCATTACAAGCACCGTCCGACTCGGAAATTCCACTTCCGAAGGTCTGTGCCCTGCAGGACCGACCTCTGTTCTTGACGGATAATCATCACCCCATTTGAAGTTATTCATAAGATAATCATTGTAACTTCCTTTTCCATTGATAGAAATTGCGGGACAGTTAAAACAATCATATTGAATATCGAAATATCTTTCATTTATCAGCACTCTGTTCCAAGTATCGTCCCATCCCCAGCTGCCCGGGTCCGCTTTAGGATATCTGCCATACTCATCCGCGTACGCATTTAATGCCAATCCTATGTCTTTAAGATTATTTGCACATATTGCCTGCCTAGCTGAATCTCTGGCAGCTGACAATGCCGGAAGCAATACCGAAACCAAAACAGCGATTATCGCTACAACAACCAAAAGTTCTATTAAAGTAAAACCGTGTAAAACTCTTTTCATATTAACACTCCTGATTCGCTTTTTATCCTGAATGAGGAAATAGGCCAGCGATGCCTATCTCCTCGATATCTTTTTATTGTCAATGCTTACGCAATAGGCCTGCAATACCTATCGCAAATAATCCTATCGTCGCAGGCTCGGGAACAACAGTAAAGTTAGCACCGGCAAACCCATAAACCTGTGTTGTCCCGCTCTTTTTGATTTTCACAACAAGCTCATGCTGTCCCGGAGCTATCGGATCGCCACTGTTATATGTCGCACCGTCGAGAGTAATCTGCAAATACATCCCACTTTCAAGGCCAATTCCTGTAATCGTTGCTGATGTAGATGTAATTTCCGGGCTATCAGAACTATGAGGCGGAGCAATCAGATGCCAAGACCAATCTCCACCTTCAGAAAGAACGCTATTCCAATCGGAAGCTGACGTATCAATTTGGCCATCATAAATAAAGAATCCGTCAAAACTCCTATCACAATAACTATTAGGATGCTCTATCTTCAATGTATGATTGCCTTGTGTTATATTTGCAACTGACAAATTAGCTTCGGTCATTGCATTTGGATATGTCCAGCTGCTAGTTTGCACATCATCAATAAACCCTGCATCAACACCGTCAATCTTGATAACATTTGTTTTCACGCTATTAGCTGCCATTCGCAAATAAAGTTTCGTACCCGCACCCATATTAGCAGGTGCATGAAAATCCCATTGCACCCAACCGTTGCTTTTATAGCTTTGCGAATATGTATCGGGATTACCGGTCCACCCGGAAATCCCACGAGAGTCCTTCCAGCCTCCAGTCCCTGTTCCCGTTCCCGTTTCCGCTTCAACCCATACCCAATGTTCCGCTCCATTGAGTCCGTTAATCTCAACAACGGGCGTTGCACCTGCAACATAACTCACTCCTACAATCACACTAAACATCAACATCACATTAATTTTTCTCATCGCGTTTCTCCTTTCACTAAAAAAGCGATAAACATAAAAACTAAAAACACCAAAATCACAATTTCCATTCTTTCGTTTTCTTATTCTCATAAGCAATTACTCCTTACAAATTACAAAAATTCATATCCGACACTCAATTGACAATTTCCTTGACTCGTTCAGCTCCGAGAATCGATGACATCTCTCTTCGCATTCTGTTTTCATGCGGGTACAAAAACACATAACGAGCAAATTCACAAGCACCTGCTATTAAATTACTCGTCCTATCTGTACTTGAAGAGGGAGAAAGGCTTTCAACCTCTTCTTTTGTAAATACAGTAGCTAATCCCTGTTCAAAGCCTTCTCTGTACACTTCAAATATTTCCGACAGCAAACCGGTAAATACAATTTTTTCCACTCCTAAAAATTGAATCGGATATGTCATAAATTTGCCTAACAAATACGCCGCCTTATTAATTTCCGCTATAGCTGCTTTATCTCCGGATTCAACAGATGATACAAATTCGGACAATGTTTTTATCTTCTCGTTATTTAACGACTCGATTATCGACAGCCCCCCTATATACGCTTCCAAACATCCATACTTGCCACAATGGCACTTCCTGCCATTAAGCTTTATTCGGGTATGCCCGATATCCCATAAATATCTAAAAGAATTGGAAGGAAGATTTTCAAAATTGAAAATCCTCTTTCCACAGCCGAACAAAATTCCAATCCCCAAATCCCATTCAACAACAGCTACTGTCGTATTCTCCGAAAAATCCCTTGTCTCTCCGAAAT